>JABDIQ010000173.1 GCA_013003655.1 Winogradskyella sp.
GCATCTTTTAAGGCACGCATACCTTTACCCAAGCCTCTAGCGATCTCAGGAATCTTATCAGAGCCAAAAACCATCACTACAATAAATAAGATGAAAATGATCTCTGTGCCGCCAATAAATAATAAGGGAACCAATGCATTCATAGCACAAATATAATGTGAAGTTTTTGGATAAATAAAAACCGACTCGTTAAAGTCGGTTTTTTAATTATTAATCTTTCACGCGATCTTTAAATTCGTTAAATCGACTTTCTTGAACTTCTTTTGGCCAAGCGTTGTTAGACACATCGACATCGGCAGTCTCCAAATCTGGATCAACCGTGATAGCAACTATCTCTTTATCGCTGCCAATGGCTTTACTTACCTCATTATCATTAAGGCGCCATATTTGAGCAGGATAGGTTACACGTTCTTTAGAACCATCGGCATAGGTATATTCTGCAATAATTGGCATTACTAAACCGCCTGGTTTTTCAAACGTTACATTGTAAAAGTATTTTGGTGCTTTTAACTTCTGACGTTCTTCTGGCGTGAAGTTATCCATAAGGTACTCATTAAGCGTCTGCGAATTTTCAGTAACGGACTTACCTTTCATATTAGCATCAAAGTCTTCACTTCCTTCTTCTACAAAATACACTAAAGGCGGCAGATCGCTAACAGAGCGTCCTTGCTCTTCTAATGCTTTAACCATTTCTTTTGTTGGCTCATTAGAAACGTAAAATTTGCTCACGCCTTTTACACCTATATCTACATAATCTGTAGTATAGAACCAACCTCTCCAAAACCAATCCAGATCAAAAGCTGAAGCGTCTTCCATAGTACGGAAAAAATCTTCTGGTGTTGGGTGTTTAAACATCCAACGGTTTGCATATTCTCTAAAGGCATAATCAAACAACTCACGTCCCATAACTGTTTCTCTCAATATATTAAGGGCAGTACCAGGCTTTCCGTAAGCATTATTACCAAATTGATACGTATTAAGTCCTTTAGTCATAATTGGTGCAATATAATCTTGGTCTCCACCCATGTAACGCACAATATTCTTAGCTGGTCCTCGTCTAGATGGATACTCTGTCATGCCAGGAGATAATGCTGCTGGATACCACTCTGCAAAATCTTGTTCTGCAACATATTGTACAAACGTATTTAAACCTTCATCCATCCATGTCCATTGACGCTCATCACTGTTAACGATCATTGGAAAAAAGTTGTGGCCAACCTCATGAATGATAACACTCATCATTCCAAATTTAGTTCGGTCACTATAAGTACCATCTTCGTTAGGACGTCCGTAATTCCAACAGATCATTGGGTACTCCATACCTTGTCTTTGCGCATGTACGGAAATCGCTTTGTGATATGGATAATCAAAGGTCATACGAGAATACGATTTTAAGGTACTCGCTACAGCCTTTGTTGACCACTCCTCCCAAAGTGGGTTTCCTTCTTTTGCATATAATGACACAGCCATAACATCTTTGTTCCCAATTTTTACGGCCATCATATCCCAGATATATTTTCTTGATGTTGCAAAACCATAGTCTCTTACATTTTCTGCATAAAATTTCCAGGTCTTTTTATCCTTTGAAAAATTCTTTTCAGCAGCTTCGGCTTCTTCTTGAGTTACAATAAGCACTGGCTTATCATACGATTTTTTAGCCTGCTCATAACGCTTCATCATAGTCTTGGTAAAAACGTCTTTTCTGTTGGTAAGCTTACCTGTAGCATCAAGTATGTGGTCTGCAGGTACGGTAATATTTACTTCAAAATTTCCGAAAGGCAACGCAAACTCATCGCGTCCCCAGAACTGTGAGTTCTGCCAACCTTCAACATCATTATACACAGCCATACGTGGATAGAACTGTGCTATAACATAGGCTCTATTGCCATCTTTTGGGAAGTATTCGTATCCAGAACGACCACCATCATTGACGTGATCATTGATGTTATACCACCACTTAATAGAAAAAGAAAACTTATCTCCTGTTCCCATAGCTTTAGGTAACTCTACACGCATCATGGTTCTATTGATCATATGAGGTAATGGTTTACCATCTACATCGGTTACAGCTTCAATATTGAAACCACCATCAAATGGTTCTTCCATATACTTATTTACAAACCCACTTGGTCTGTCTACCTGTTGTGCACCGTCATCTGATATCAGTGGTGTTTTTGAATCTTTAGCACGCACGTTCTGATCTAATTGCACCCACAGATATTTTAAGGTCTCTGGTGAATTATTGGTGTACGTTATGGTTTCATTTCCATAAAGTCTTGCATTGACATCATCAATTTCAATATCCATTTTGTAATCGGCCTGTTGCTGGTAGTAGGCAGGTCCAGGCGCTCCTGATGCTGCTCTAAACATGTTAGGCGTTGAAAACTCATCATATAACTGCTTGAATTTGTTTTGATTGGTATGGCCTTGTTGCCTAGGTTCTTTTTCCTGATCTTGAGCAAATGCTGATGCAGATACAAAGCATAACGCTAAGACCATCAATGATAATTTTTTCATGAAGAATAGTTTGAAATGTCTAAATAGTTTTATTGTGATTGATTTAGATAACGATCTAAAAAACGTTGCCTAAAGTAGAAAAAATAAGGCTTACATCGTCATTTTTTATTAAAGTTTAACACGCCTTTTTCTGAGCCATTGCGTAGTATAAAACTTTTATGCTTTTGATTTATATAGGTTCTTACAATATTTTCTTGATCTTTATATATATCTAAGAGCACCTTATTCT
Organism: Winogradskyella sp.; assembly: GCA_013003655.1. GTDB lineage: Bacteria > Bacteroidota > Bacteroidia > Flavobacteriales > Flavobacteriaceae > JABDIQ01. The sequence continues at coordinate 2,747 of JABDIQ010000173.1, forward strand.
CAATACTAAAGGACGATATCTGGTCTATATTGGAAATTTCTAAATAGCAATAGGCAATATCGTTTTCGTACTCTTTACCAATAAATTCAATTGGTACAGCTTCACCGTTTATGGTTATTTTAATTTTTGTATTAAGATATCTTTTGATGTAATCGTTAATCTTCGGATCCTCATTTTGAAGCGCCAAGGTTAAGGAAGTATCGTAACGCTGACGTAATACATTCTCTAGATCGTCAATAAATATTTGACTAATGATTTGAACAGATTGTTCTTTCTTTACGTACTCTACTTTAGTGACACTAACATAATATTCGTGTAACTTTGCGTCAGCCACAGAAAAAATTGTGGTGATACTTAGGGCCAGTGTAATAATTAATTTCATGATTTATGTTAGTCAATAATTACGCCAAAGTTAATCCTCAGCACCAATTTTGAGGTTGTTTTTATAAATTTTTAACTTGGCTTTTATAAATTCTAGGATCTTAATAGAATTGTTTTCTTTACATAAGGCTGTAATCCTGAAATCATCTTCACAAAATTGAAAAAATTCATTGTGATGCTTCTCATCTAAACTATTAGACTCAAAAATGTCGTCACCATATTCTGCTTTGTAATAATTAATACATTCTTGGTTATCCTCTAAACGCACATTACGCTTCAGTTTTTTTGTCCTTCCACTAATTAAATTAAGAAGCTTATGCAAATTAACACCTGCTCCTCCACCAAAAGGGCCTCCATTTATTGAAAATGTTTTTCCGGCATCAGCATCAAAAAGTCGTCTTTCAGTTTGGGTTAAAGGAGTTCCTGTAAATCCAGGAATACCCAGATCGTAAAAATCAATATCGGTCTCAGCATCTGAATTCTCAACATCAGAGGATAAACTGCCTGTTAGAATTTCACCCACTATAACTTCTTGCAATACCGTTACTTTCTCTTCTAGTTCTACTTCAAGATAGCGGTCGTCAATCATTTGTTTAGATACTACGACTTGTTTTAATTGATATTTTAAGCCAGAAATGACTAACGTATCAACCAGTCTTGCTAAAATGGTGAAGCTTCCATCTTCTTGGGTTATGGCATATTTTAAGGCCGACTTGTTAAGTATATGGATGCCTTCAAGATCTTCTGATGCAATGATCTGTCCCTCTATAAGCGTTTGTCCTGAACACAAACCAGAGACTAAAATAGCCAAAGCTAGTAGCGTATATTTGATTTTAATCAAACGATCAATTTAAAAAGTCCTGGCTAAGTTTTTTTATGTATTCGAGAAATAAGAGCTCATTTTCTACCTTTAACAGATTAGAATCTATAGCAATCTTCTCAATATAAGTAATGAATTCATCGATGCGGTCTCTAGGAATATTAAAATGACGATTTAGATAATCAGCATCGTAGTTGTTATTCAATTTACCAATAGGTATAAGCTCTACACTATTTGCTTTGGGTGATTCGTCAACAAAAGGTCTGGCAATGAGTTTTACTACGTTTATGACATTTAGGCCATAGCGCATGCTAGGCAATTGATCGTCCACACTTGGATTATTTATGGCCGATTTATAGTCTGCCGAGAACTGAAAATTTTCGTCGTGTTCTAATCCGTAGAAAACAGCATCCATATTAACATTGAATGTCCGCACCGATTCTACATCCGCCGATAAATTTCCTGTGAGGCCATAAGGCAAAATTATAACTTCATCTAACTTTTTTACTTCTTCAACAAGCACCACAGTGAGTTGTTTAGACACCAAAATATCTTCGGTGATCGTGACCTGAAAATGCTTGAACTGCAAGGCACCAAAATCAACAATATCGTTCAAGGCTACCTTAATTTTAAACTGTCCTAACGCATCAGTGACTGTTCCCTTATTTGAGGAGGTATTATAAACCGTGATCCCTTCTTTATCTTCAGAATCTACTATAACCTTACCTTCAATTTCTACTCTATTAATGTCCTGAGCAAATGAAAAAGTAATTGAAAATAGAACTAAAATGATACTAAGGTGTTTGGTCATAGCTGTGGTTTTTTATTGAGAACTATAAAGTTCGGACATACGTCTCGAAAAACATAAGAAGAGTACTGTAAAATTTTGTTAAACTCAACTTATACTTAAATTTACAAAAAAAGATATTGAAAAATTTAATTCTTGCCAGTACCTCCACTATTTATGGCTCTAGCCACTTAGAATATCTCCTTGATAGCTTACAAATACATTTTAAAGGCGTAAATGAGATTTTATTTATACCATTTGCCAGACCTGGAGGCATCACACATGATGCTTATACCGCTAAAGTAGCAGAAAGTTTTAAGCCGTTGGACATATCGGTTAATGGTCTTCATGAACATAACGATAAGTCAAAGGCCATAGAACATGCCCAGGCTATTTTTACAGGAGGTGGTAACACCTTTGTATTATTAAAAATGTTGTATCACTACAATCTGTTACATACCCTAAGGACTGTTTTACAAGGTGGAACGCCTTATTTGGGCACAAGTGCTGGAAGTAATATTTGTGGTCTCTCTATTAATACCACTAATGACATGCCTATTGTACACCCGCCAAGTTTTAAAGCGTTGGGACTGGTTCCGTTTAACATTAATCCGCATTATTTAGATCCCGAATCTAATAGCACGCATATGGGCGAAACCAGAGCGATGAGAATTAAAGAATACCATGCCTATAATTCCCCTCCAGTTGTTGGATTGCGTGAAGGTAGCTGGCTGCACATTAAACATGATCATATTGTACTTAAAGGTGAACCAACTGCGCGTATTTTCGAAATAAATAAATCTCCCTACGAATTAAAAAGTAATAGTGATCTGTCAGTATTACATTGAAATTACCTAATCAATCCTGACTAAAAATCCAATTGAGGCATGACTTTTAATTAATAATTGTGTCAAACTTTTGTAAATTGAACACATTAAGATATTACAGATGAGAAGAGGTAATTTTAAAGTAAGATTGTTAATTGGTCTAGCAATTGTTGCATTTGCATTTTTAAGACGTTGTAGTCAACAAGAAACAAATCCGTATACAGGACGTACGCAAGCCATTTCGTTATCACCAGAGCAAGAGATTGCCATTGGTTTACAAAGTGCACCACAAATGGCGCAACAGCATGGTGGTTTACATCCAGATAGTCGTTATCAAGCCTTAGTAGATAATGTTGGACAACAATTAGTAAACAATAGTATTGCTAAACAAACACCTTATAAATACGATTTTCATTTACTAGCAGATGACCGTACCATCAATGCGTTTGCACTACCAGGTGGCCAAATATTTATCACCTATGCATTGTTTGCAAAACTTGAAAACGAAGATCAATTGGCAGGCGTTTTGGGTCATGAAATTGGTCATGTGTTGGGGAAACATTCTAACGAACGTATCACAGATTCAAAATATTGGCAAACCCTCATTATGGGTGCCGCCGCCATAGACATGGCTACCGTAGCGCAACAGATCGGTCAAGGAACCTTACTTAAAAATGGTAGAGAGGATGAGTTAGAAAGTGATGAATTGGGTGTCTTGTTTATGATCAAAGCAGGCTATAATCCTGAAGAAATGATTGGCGTTATGAAAATTCTTAAAAATGCTGCCGGACCGAATCGTGTTCCTGAGTTTCAGAGTACGCATCCAGATCCTGAAAATAGAATTCAAAAAATTAGAGAAGCGATTAACAAATACAAAAAAGCGTCCTGATACAGAACGCTTTTTTAACTAACTAACTCAAATAATTCTTTTAAGAATATTCTAAAGTCTTTAAACGACTTCTATATAAATAGACGTAAAAAAATTGATTTTGTTACCTCGATATGTAAATTATAACAATTATTTAAGATTTTGGAAACATGGCAATTACAACTATAAAGCCATTATTTTTCTTACAAGACCCTCAATAGCAAATGTTTATTAATTATAATGTTACTTAAAAGGTTATCCTATTACAAATAGTATCTTTGTGTGTAATAAAAATAAACCATGACAAAAAAAGTAATATTGATGATACTAGATGGCTGGGGCAAATCTCCAGACCCTAAGGTATCTGCCATTGAGCATGCTAAAACACCATTTATTGATTCTCTATATAACGATTATCCAAACGCTAATCTAAGAACAGACGGACTTAGCGTAGGCTTACCAGAAGGACAAATGGGAAATAGTGAGGTAGGACATATGAATTTGGGTGCTGGCCGCATTGTGTATCAAGATCTTGTAAAATTAAATCTAGCCATTACTGAAAACACACTCAAAGATGAGCCCGTTTTAAAAGAAGCATTTTCCCATGCTAAAGAACTCAATAAAGATGTTCATTTTCTTGGATTACTTAGTGATGGCGGCGTGCATTCTCATGTTAATCATTTATATGGTCTGCTAGATGCCGCTGATAATTATGGATTACAAAATGTTTTTATACATGCGTTTACAGATGGTAGAGATGTAGACCCTAAATCTGGTCACGGTTTTATTTCAGATCTACAAAACAAATTAAAATCCACAAACGCCAAGCTCGCAACGATAACAGGAAGGTATTATGCCATGGATAGAGATAAACGTTGGGAGCGTATAAAATTGGCGTATGACGCCTTGGTCAATGGTAATGGCAATAAAACTCAAGACCCATTAGAGGCCATAACAGCAAGTTACAATAACGGTGTTACCGATGAATTTATTAAACCAATCGTTGTAGCAAACGAATCAAACCAACCAGTAGCCACTATAAAAGATGGTGATGTTGTAATCTTCTTTAATTTTAGAACCGATAGAGGACGACAATTAACCGAGGCGCTTTCACAAACTGATTTTCATGAGCAAAATATGCACAAATTACAACTGCATTACGTGACTATGACCAGTTACGATGACAGTTATAAAAACATCAATGTAGTTTTTAGAAAAGATAACCTTAAAGACACCTTAGGTGAAATATTAGAGAGACACCACAAAAAACAAATTCGCATTGCGGAAACTGAGAAATATCCTCATGTTACCTTCTTTTTCTCGGGTGGAAGAGAAACGCCCTTTGAAGGCGAGAGTCGTATTTTAAGGAACTCACCTAAGGTGGCCACTTACGATCTTAAACCCGAAATGAGTGCGTACGAATTGAGAGATGCCTTAATCCCAGAACTAGAAAAAGAGGAAGTTGATTTTGTTTGCTTGAATTTTGCCAATGGTGATATGGTTGGTCATACAGGTGTCATGGAAGCGGCAATAAAGGCTTGTGAAGCTGTTGATGCTTGTGTTAAGGACGTCGTTAAGACTGCTTTAGAACATAATTACACAACCATTCTTATTGCCGATCATGGTAATTGTGACACTATGGTAAATCCAGATGGTTCACCACATACTGCCCATACCACAAATCCAGTACCTATTATCGTAATAGATAAAGATATAAAACGTGTAAAAGATGGTATTTTAGGTGACATTGCACCAACAATATTAGACATGATGGGCATAGAAAAACCAGAAGCCATGACCCGAGAAACACTAATCTAAACGCTAAATTTATTGTATTTTTGCATCTAAATCTTCACAACCTATGAATTTTCAAGATAAACTTATTATTGCTGTTGATTTTGACGGTACCATAGTAGAAGACGCCTATCCTAAAATTGGTAAACCAAGAATTTTTGCCTTCGAAACATTGAAGCGACTGCAAGAAGATGGTCACCGCTTAATCCTTTGGACCTATAGATGTGGTGTTAGACTCGATGAAGCCGTAGCGTTCTGCAAAGAAAATGGTATAGATTTCTACGCTGTAAATGCAAGTTTTCCTGAAGAAAAGTTTGATTATTCACGAAGTCGAAAAATCCATGCAGATCTGTTTATCGACGATCGTAATATTGGAGGTGTTCTTGGCTGGGGTGAGATCTATCAGATCATTACCAACGAAGTACCAGATATGAGTATGGCCAATAAGAAAAAAGGATTTTTTGGTTTGTTTAAATAAGCGTACTTATCTCATTTCAACATACACTTTTTCAATAGCTTCTCGATGATCTGGATGTGCTATTTCAGCTAGTGCTTTTACCCGCTGACTAATGGTTTTTCCGTATAGATTAGCAATACCATATTCAGTAACTACATAATGTACATGGGCTCTTGTGGTAACAACGCCAGCGCCAGGTTTAAGTGATGGTACAATTCTACTAATTCCTTTTTTGGTGACCGATGGTAGTGCAATAATAGCCTTGCCGCCTTCACTAAGCGATGCTCCTCTTATAAAATCCATTTGTCCGCCAACACCTGAATACATTTTTGAGCCAATAGAATCCGCACAAACTTGTCCTGTTAAGTCTACTTCAATTGCAGAGTTTATAGCAACCATGCGTGGATTTTGTTTAATTACAGAAACATCATTAACATAATCTGAGGTACGCATTTCCACAAACGGATTATCATCAACATAATCGTATAAGCGTTTAGAACCCATTAAAAAAGTCGCCATTGCTCGTCCAGGGTTTACCCCTTTATAATTGCCATTGATGACATCTTTTAGAATTAGATCTATGACGCCATCAGAAAACATTTCGGTATGTAAGCCAAGATCTTTATGGTTATGCAATCGTGATAAAACGGCATTTGGAATATTACCAATACCCATTTGTAAGGTACTTCGATCTTCAATGAGTGAAGCAACATAATCTCCAATTTTAGTTTCAATATCTGTTGGTTCTGTAACCGGAATGGTTGGTAAGGGTTCATCACATTCAACAAAAGCGTTTATTTCTGTAACATGTATAATACCATCACCAAACGTTCGTGGCATTTGTTTATTGACTTGGGCAATAACATAGTCCGCATTATCAATAGCAGCTAAGGTAGCTTCTACCGAAACACCTAATGAGCAATAACCATGAATATCTGGAACAGATACATGAATAAGGGCGACTTTCACATCCACAATATTTCGTTTGAATAACAGTGGTACCTCACTTAAAAATACAGGTGTGTACGACCCATTGCCTGCTTTCAAAGTATGTCGCACATTTTTCCCAATAAAAAACGAGTTAACATGAAAACTATTCGTGTATTTAGGATCTGCATAAGGCGCAGGTCCTTCAGTATGCAATTGACAGATCTCCACATTACGAAGTTCTTCATGCCTAGCTGTTAAGGCATTAATTAGCACGTTAGGCACCGCAGCGGCAGCTTGGATGTATATTTTATCGTTTGATTTAACAATTTTTAAAGCCTCTTCGGCAGAAACAGATGTATACATGGTCAATATATTAGAATTCAAAATTAAGGTAGATATTATCAATAAAAACTGCTTTATATCATGTTTTATAAAATATTTGAATTGTAATAATTACCTATCTTTGTTGCTTATTTTGAAGCTTAACGATGATCATACAAAAAACCAGAGAAGAAATTGAACTAATGCGCGAAAGTGCCTTAATAGTCTCTAAGACTCTTGGCATGCTTGCAAAGGAAGTAAAACCAGGTGTTACAACCTTATATTTAGACAAACTTGCTGAGGAGTTTATTAGAGATCATGGTGCTGTTCCTGGATTTTTAGGGCTTTACGACTTTCCTAATACCTTATGTATGAGTCCTAATGAACAGGTAGTTCATGGCTTTCCTACAGATGTTCCTTTGGTTGAAGGTGATATTATCTCTATAGATTGTGGTGCTGTAAAAAACGAATTTTACGGCGACCATGCATATACCTTCGCGGTTGGGGAAATAGATAAGGACACAGAGAAATTATTGCAGGTGACTAAAGAATCACTTTACGTTGGTATACGGGAATTTAAACTTGGTAATAGAGTTGGCGATGTGGGTTATGCCATACAACAATATTGTGAGTCTCATGGGTATGGTGTGGTAAGAGAATTGGTAGGGCACGGTCTAGGAAAAACTATGCATGAAGATCCAGAAATGCCAAATTATGGCCGACGAGGAAGAGGTAAAAAATTTATTGAAGGAATGGTTGTTGCCATAGAACCTATGATCAATATGGGTACGCATAGAATACAACAGCATAGAGATGGCTGGACCATCACAACCAAGGACAAGCAACCAAGCGCCCATTTTGAGCACAATGTAGCTTTGGTAGATGGTAAACCCGAACTGCTATCTACTTTTGGATATATCTACGACGCCTTAGGCATAGAAAGTGATGAGGAAAACGAATTCCGCCAGAAGGCTCTAGTCCTGTAGACCAAATGAAGAATTTCTTCAAATTTATTCTAAATACAATACCTAGACCTTGGCTCATTCGATTGAGCTATATTATAAGACCCATTCTTAGACTTTTTTTAAAAGGCAATCGGTATACAGACCCAATTGATGGTAACCACTTTAGAAAATTTTTGCCTTATGGTTATGGTAAACAACGACCAAATGTCCTATCACCATCTACCCTTTCTTTAGAACGACACAGACTGCTGTGGTTATATCTAAAGAACGAAACAGATCTGTTTACTAAACCACAACGCCTATTGCATTTTGCGCCAGAGCAAGCTTTTTATAAGCGGTTTAAAGACATGGATCATTTGGACTATACAACAACAGACCTAAATTCACCTTTAGCAGATGTTAAAGCGGACATTTGTAATTTACCTTTTGACGCGAACAGTTTTGATGTTATTTTATGCAATCATGTTTTAGAGCATATCCCAGACGATAAAAAAGCGCTTTCCGAATTATTTAGAGTTTTAAAACCGGGTGGTTATGGCATTTTTCAGGTGCCTCAGGAACTAGATAGAGCCGTGACTTTTGAAGATAATACCATTACAGATAAAAAGGATCGTGCCAAAATATTTGGGCAGTATGATCATTTAAGAGTATATGGCAAAGACTACTTTGATCGTTTAAGAGCCATAGGGTTTGTAGTTAATGAAGTTGATTATACTTCAACGATGTCGGCTAGTGACATCGATAAATACAGACTTGCAAAGGGTGAAATTATTCCGGTGGTTACCAAACCCGTTTAATTTTCAGGAAAACCGTTTAAACCCAGTGTTTTTAACTCTAGTTCATCTTCGTAAATGAAGTAAACTTTTAATTCTGGATGATCGTTTAAAAATGTTTTAACGGCATCTATTCCCATTGCTTGGAACGCTGTTGCATAACCGTCTGCTAATGTACAGTTGGGTGCAATAACAGAAACACTTAAAACATTGGTTTGGCTCGGATAGCCAGTTGTAGTATTGATGATATGTGCATACCTATTGCCATTGTCATCCACTTTAAATTTTCTATAGGTACCAGACGTTGCCATGGCTTCACTCGCTAATTCTATAATTTTAGAATAGGATTGTACACCATCAAAATTAGGATCATCTATGCCTATTTTCCATCCGTTTTCTGTTTCTACATTCATACCTTCAACTCTAAGATCACCACCAATATCCACTAAATAGTTGTTTATTCCTTTAGATTCTAGAAAATCAGCTATCACATCAATGCCATAGCCTTTAGCAATTGCATTAAAATCTAAATATGCAGCAGCGGGTTTAATGATTTGATCATCCTGTAGCATTACCTTATTGAAACCAACGGTTGTCATTAGGGATTTAATTTTTAGACTATCTAGCTGCTCTATTTTTCCTTCAGGACCAAAATCCCACGCGTTTACAACAGATCCTATAGTTGGGTCAAAGGCACCATTGGTTTCTTCGTATATCAATTGAGATGCCTTAAAGACGGTTTTAAAATGATTGTCTACAGTGATCGTCTCATTTCTATTGATTCGCGATATATCAGAATCTGGTATATAAGTAGACATCGACTGATTGATGACTTTGAACAAACTATCAAATTGAACTTGATAATTGGTATTATCCTTATCGTAATATCTAATATTATACCCTGTTCCAAAAACAGGTCCTGATAGTTTAATGAGTTTTGGTGGCGGACTACATGATAGTGTAATACTAATTAATAAACAACTAAGGATATAGTTTCGCATGTCAGTTTAAATTGGTTTCAATAACTTGTATGCCGTTGTATTCAATAAGGTATTCTTCATTGAGATAAATGGGTAAATCCTCACCATTTGGATTTCCTAAACCTACGCCTGCATAGAGAACTTTAGCATCTTTTTCTCTCGCGTGCTTTTTAAATTTCTCCATCCAAACCACATCATAATTATTAGCGTTTTCTGGCAGAATTACAGCTCTAACAATCACAAAAAAGTATTGGCTGTTTTTATCAATACAAACAAATTGTGGATGGCGTTTTAATTGACTGTTTATGGCCACAAACTCAAAACCACGTTGTTCTAGATCCTTACCAACATGATTCATGGCGAGGTTATGAAGTTCTTGTTTTGATAACGGTTTACTCATGGTGCAAAATTAAAAAAACCCAATCTTTCAACTGGGTTTTTAACTTTATATTTGAAATTATCCTCCGAAATCATCGAAGCGAATGTGTTCATCTGGGATACCAAAATCTTCACCCATTTTTTGAACCGCCTGGTTCATTAATGGTGGTCCGCAGAAATACAATTCTATATCTTCAGGTGTTTCATGATGATTGAGGTAATGCTCAATTACACAATTATGAATAAACCCTACAAACCCATCACCTTCATCGTCAATATCCTTTTTAACTTTCCAGTTATCTTCTTCTAGCGGCTCAGAAAGTGCCATATAGAATTTAAAGTTTGGAAACTCTTTTTCTAAGGATTTAAAATGATCTATATAGAATAACTCACGTTTAGATCGTCCACCATACCAATAGGTTACTTTACGTCCTGTCTTTAAGGTTTTAAATAAGTGGTATAAGTGCGAACGCATTGGCGCCATTCCTGCACCTCCACCAACGTAGAGCATTTCAGAATCAGACTCGTTGATGAAGAACTCACCATAAGGACCAGAAATAGTCACCTTATCGCCTTTCTTTTGAGCAAATATATATGAAGATGCTATACCTGGATTTACATCCATCCATCCGTTTTTAGATCTATCCCAAGGCGGTGTAGCAATACGCACATTTAGCATGATCTCTCTACCTTCTGCAGGATAAGAGGCCATTGAATAGGCACGCTCTACAGTCTCGGTATTTTTCATAACTAATGGCCATAAATTGAATTTATCCCATTCTGCTTGAAATTTATCTGGCGTATCGTGCTCTTCTGGATGTGCCGTAATATCAATATCTGAATATTTTATTTCGCATGGCGGAATTTCAATCTGAATATAACCACCAGCTTTGTAATTCATATCTTCAGGAATCTCTACCACAAATTCTTTGATAAATGACGCTACATTGTAATTTCTCACCACAGTAGCTTCCCACTTTTTAATACCAAAGACTTCTTCTGGTATGGTGATCTCCATGTCTTGCTTTACCTTAACTTGGCAAGCTAAACGTGCACCATGTTGTAATTCTTTTCTGCTAAAATGTGGTGTTTCTGTTGGTAATGCTTCACCACCTCCTTCAAGTACATGACATTCGCACTGAATACAGGTTCCACCTCCACCACATGCTGATGGTAAGAATATTTTATTACCTCCTAAGGTTGATAGTAATGTTCCTCCAGATTCTACTTCTATTTCTTTTTCACCATTGATCTTGATCTTTACAGGACCAGACGGTGAAAGTTTTTGTTTTACAACTAATAAAAGTGTTACTAAGAGTAATGTGACCAGTAAAAATGCTGCCACTGTCGCTAATACTGTACCTAGTGTACCTGCTGCTAATACCATATTACTTTATAACTTTTGTATTGTCGGCCAATGATTTATCGGCTTCTTCTTCCTTAATTATTTCTATTTCCGCTGCTGCTTTATCTTCCTTTTGTTCGGTTTCATCACCACCTGTTAACATACCGCCAAAACTCATAAAACCTATGGCCATTAAGCCGGTGATAATAAAGGTTATTCCTAATCCCCTAAGTGGTGCAGGAACGCTACTATATCTAATTTTTTCGCGAATAGCGGCAATGGCTAAAATGGCTAAAAACCAGCCAATACCAGAACTTACGCCATAATTTAATGCTAATCCTAGCGTTGCAATTTCTCTAGACTGCATAAATAATGATCCACCAAGTATGGCACAGTTAACGGCAATCAGTGGTAAAAAGATACCGAGTGAGTTGTATAATGATGGTGAAAACTTCTCAACGACGATTTCTACCAATTGTACCATTGTTGCTATAGTGGCAATAAACATAATAAACGACAAGAAGCTGAGATCGTAATCTGCAAATTCTGGACCTAGCCATGTTAGAGCACCTTCTTGTAATATATACTGATCTAACAACCAGTTTAACGGAACGGTTATGGCCAATACAAAGATAACTGCTGCACCTAACCCTACTGCCGTTGACACCTTCTTAGATACGGCTAAATAAGAGCACATACCAAGGAAGTAGGCAAAGACCATATTGTCTACAAAGATTGATTTAAAAAATAATTCAAGATGTTCCATAATCTATATTTATAATGTCCTGTTGATGATGGACGTCATATTCTTTTAGTCTTCTATTAATGCTGGATTTCTACTACGTTGAACCCATATAATAATACCTACCACGATCAATGCCATTGGAGGCAATACCATGAAACCATTGTTCTCATAGCCTAAAGCGTACAGCCCTGTTTTTTCAACTGGGTCGCCAAGCACTTTAAATCCAAATAAGGTACCTGAACCTAAGAGCTCTCTAAAAAAGCCAACAATAATTAATATAACACCATAACCAGCGGCGTTACCTATACCGTCCAAAAATGAGCGCCATGGCCCATTACCTAGAGCAAAGGCTTCAAAGCGTCCCATGATAATACAGTTGGTAATAATTAAACCGATAAAAACCGATAGTTCTTTACTGAGCGTGTATGCATAGGCTTTTAAAACTTGGTCAACGATGATCACCAATGTTGCTACTACAACCAGTTGTACTATGATTCTAATCTTAGAAGGAATGATATTTCGCATTAAAGCGATAACCACATTACCTACGCCCATTACAAACATTACCGAAATGGCCATCACTATTGATGGTTTTAACTGAGCGGTAATTGCCAAAGCAGAACAAATTCCTAATACCTGAATTGTAATAGGGTTGTTATCCGCTAATGGGTCTAAAATTAGTTTACTATCTTTTTTTGATAAAAGTCCCATACATTATTAGTTTAAAGTCTCGAAATAAGGCATATACATTCTTACGTCTTTTTTAAGCATAGCCGAAACACCATCGCCTGTAATGGTTGCACCTGCCAAGGCATCGACTTCATGATCATCTTTGATTTCATTCTTAGGATCATTGTTGCCTTTAGCTACTTTTATACCTTGGAATGCACCACCAGTGATGAATTTTTCACCGGTAAAGTCATCCATAAAATAGCGTTGTTTAATCTCTGCACCTAATCCTGGTGTCTCACCTTTATGATCAAAATACACACCCGTTACAGTCATGGTTTTATCCATGGCCACAAATCCCCAAATAGCATCCCATAGACCTTTTCCTCTTACAGGAACTACATAGACTTCTTGACCGTCTTTCTCACCAACAAATATTGGGAGCTTGCGACTGTAGTTTGGATCTTTTGCCTTGGTTTCTTCTTTCTTAATGTCAATTAAATAAGCCTGATCATTCTCGGTAAGCTTACCGTCTTGTAAGACATATTGTTTTTTGATGTACTTATTAAATTCCTCTTCAACAACATCGGTAGAAATAAACTCAACATCATTAGCGCCTTCATTATTATTAACACCAAGTGCGTATAGAATGTTCTGTTGCTTTTCAAACCGTTCGTTGGCTTTTACCTTTGGTTTTAATCCCTGAGCTAAACCAGCCAGGATTGAACCCACGACCATTACCATGACAATAGCAAAAATGACCGTATAACTATTTTTTTCAGTATTAATTGCCATATTAAGCTGCTTTTACTTTTAATCGTTTCATTCTTCGGATTACATTGCCTCTAATGACATAGTGATCTATAGTTGGTGCAAACACATTCATTAATAAAATGGCTAGGAATACACCTTCTGGATATGCCGGATTAAATACTCTAATAAGAATAGAAATAAATCCTATTAAAAAACCATAGATCCATTTTCCTTTATTTGTTTGTGAAGCTGTCACGGGATCAGTAGCCATATATACGGCACCGAATAAAATACTTCCTATGATTAAGTGTTGCCAAAATGGAACGCTCATTAACCCATAGAACTTGCTAGTATCACTAATCCAACCTGCATCTACAACACCATTAAAAATGAGTCCCATTGCTAATGCACCTACAATGGTACTCAACATGATTCTCCAGCTTCCTATTTTGGTAAATATTAAAAATAGCCCTCCAGCAATGATCAACAGTTTTGAGGTTTCACCAACTGAGCCAGGAATGAATCCCATAAACATTTCGTAATAGCTATAATCCGGTGCTAGATTTTGAGCATAACTACCTAAAATTGTTTCTCCCGATATTGCGTCTGGAGTACCCGCACGCTCAACGGCACCATGAACCCAAACTTTATCGCCCGACATCCACGTTGGATATGCAAAGAACAAGAATGCTCTAATGGTTAGCGCAGGATTTAAGATATTCATACCTGTACCACCAAACACTTCTTTCCCTATCACTACACCAAATGCTACTGCTACGGCAAGCATCCATAATGGCAAATCGATTGGAACAATCAGTGGCACTAACATACCTGTTACCAGATACCCTTCTTCAACCTCATGTCCTTTGATGACAGCAAATAAAAACTCTATAGCCAACCCAACTCCATAAGATACCACTACTAAAGGCAATACTTTAATAATACCGATGTAAAATGCGTCCCATGATAAGAAATCTACTGGCGTTCCTAGTGCCTCATAATGCTGATATCCTGCATTGAACATACCAAATAGTAAACATGGCACTAGCGCCATGATCACGGTGTTCATGGTTCTTTTAAGGTCGTCAGCTGCTTTTATATGCGTTCCGTTGTGAGTGGTCTCATTTGGAAGATATAAAAACGTGTGCAATGCATTAAAAGCAGGCGCCATTTTGGAGCCTCTAAATTTTAATTTGTAATAGTGTAATGTTCTTTTTAATCCCATTTTTAACCTATTTCTTTTATCATTAAGTCTAAACCTTCTCGAATGATCTTTTGATGAGGTTGTTTAGAAATACATATAAATTCTGTTAGAGCAAAATCCTCTGGTGCCACTTCGTACATGCCAAGTGCTTCCATTTCATCCAAATCTTGGTACATACACGCTTTTAATATCTGCATAGGATAAATATCTAAAGGAAATACCTGCTCGTAGTTACCAGTGACAACGAAAGCTCTATGCTCTCCATTTGTATTGGTATTTAGATCGTATTTCTTTTTTGGTGTTAACCAAGAAAATGTGAGTGCTCTTGTAGAGGATATTTTATTGAATACAGGCTTATTCCAGCCAAAAAATTCGTAATCATCACCTTCTGGAATAATTGTAATTACATTGCTATAATAATCTAAAAATCCATCTGGTCTTATTTCTTTACCTGATAACACATTTCCTGAAATAATTCTGTCACGTCTGCTTTTTTCAATACCATGATCGTAGATCATAGTAGATACTTCGGCACCAATTTTTGTTCTTAAATATCTTGGTTTTTTAACTGATGAGCCAACCATAGCCACGGTACGTTCTGCATTAAATTTACCCGTAAGTAAGAGGTCACCAATAATTACTAAGTCTTGGGCATTCACTGTCCAAACGACTTCGCCTTTATTTACAGGATCTATTTTATTAATATGTGTACCAACATTGCCTGCAGGATGTGGTCCTGACACATTATGAATTACACAGTCTTTTAAATTAGCACATGGTGATTCTGATTTTTTACCTACAGATACATGTACGCCTCCTGCTGTTAATTTAGAAAGTGCTGTTATTGCGGTTTGTAGTTGTTTCTCTTTTCCTTGTAGCACATAGTCTAAATCTGCTGCCAAAGGTGCCGTAGAATAGGCTGAAACAAATATGGCCTTTGGATCTTTATCAGGGTTGGCAACAATGTCGTATGGACGTTGTTTTATAAATGCCCAGCAACCTGAAGCTAACAAATGTGCTTTTAATGATTTAGCATCTGCATTTAAATCGAAAGCGCCATGCTCTACATACTCCTGTGCTTTATCCGCTTCAATCTTAATGCCTTCAATTCGGCGCTTAGCACCGCGCTTCACCTCTTTGATCGTTCCAGATACTGGAGAGACAAATTTTACATCTTCTATCTCTTTGTTGTAAAATAGAACGTCGCCCGCTTTAACGCGTGCACCTTCTTTTTTAACAAGTTTTGGAGTAATACTGTGGAAATCTTCGGGCCTTACACTGTAGAAATTGCTAATGATGGCATTCTCTGTAACTTTTTCGGCTGCACCGACAAGATTAATGTCCAGACCTTTTTTTATTCGGATGTCTTTTGACATATGTTTTTACGATTTAATTATCTAAAAATCCGTGCAAATTTACGAATTAATGAACAAATAAAATTCAAATTAAAACATCTTTTTTATTTATAGTCATTATAAATAAGTTTTCTAAGGCTAGGCATGGATTTTGTTTATCTTTGGTCTCATTTATAAACAGACTCATGATTGTCAGGACAATAGCCATCTTTTGTTTCTCTTTTTATTTTCTTTCGGTATCTGCTCAGGTGAAAGAAATACCACCACCAGATTTTATAAAGACCATTCAATTTAAAAGTAATACTCCAGAAAGTCAATTACCTATTTTACGATTAGGAGATCCTATTGTGTTAGAGTTTGATGCCTTAAACAGCTATGAAGAAGATTTTTATTATGTCATTGACTTTTACAATTTTGACTGGACACCTACGAATCTCGTAAAGGCAGAGTACTTGAGAGGGTTGGACAATCAACGTATTTTCAACTATATCAATTCGTTTAATACCTACCAGATATACTCACATTACAAGTTAACAATACCTAATCAACAAACTCGGGCCTTACTAAAAAGTGGTAATTATATGATCTCTATTTATGATGATTACGGTAATTTAATGTTTACACGAAAATTTATGATCTACGAGGATTTAGTAGGTGTTGGCGTCAATGTGAAACGATCAAGAGATGTTACCACTATAGCCCAAAAACAATCCGTAGATATAGTAGTTTCTACCAGTAGTGTGAATTTTAATAATCCTATGGAAACTATAAAAACATTGGTGATTCAAAATAACAATTTAAATACAGCCATAACCGATCTTAAACCACAATACACCTTGGGAAATCAACTTATCTATAGATATGATACAGAATCTGCTTTTGATGGTGGCAACGAGTATTATTTCTTTGAAACTAAAGATGTAAGAGCGGCCAATGTTGGTGTTCAGTTTATAGATCTTCAAGATATTTATCATTCGTTTCTGTTTACCAATGGCAAACGCAAGGATTTGCCTTATACCTATAACCCAGATATCAATGGCAATTTCGTCATCACCACAGTAGACAGAAATGACGTTGATGTTGAGGCAGATTATACTATGGTACATTTTTCATTATTACTAGACGAATTGCCAAAGGATAAAGCTGTTCATATTTACGGTGGGTTTAACAATTTTGCGATTGAAGATATGACCAAAATGACTTTTAATTCTGAATCCGGGTTGTATGAATGCGCGTTTAGATTGAAACAAGGATTTTACAATTACAAATATGTTATTGTGGATGAAACAGGCAAGGTTGACGAAGGTGCAATAAGTGGTAATTTTTGGCAAACCGAAAACAACTATAAAGTTTTGGTTTACTATAGGGATTTAGGTGCGCGTTTTGATCGTCTTATTGGTCTTGGCGAAACCTCGTCGGTAAATATTTCCAACTAATTATTAAGGTTTTATCAACTAAACCTTACAAATATCTACACTTTAACGTCTATCGCGCTATTATAATGTTAAAAAGCCTTTAAAGACAGTATTTACGCACTATTGAAATGATTTTATTACTATTTTAGCGTTTCGTATTGAAAGAATAAATGGTACAACAAGTTACAAGCGGCATAAAAATTTCTGTAGAAACTACTTTCGAAGGAACCTTTTATAAAAATTATAAAGTGCATTATGCATTTGGTTACGTGGTGACTATAGAAAACCAAAGTAAAGACTCCGTTCAGCTCAATACACGATTCTGGAAAATACTAGATGCGCTTAATAATCCTGACATTGTAGAAGGCGAAGGCGTTATTGGCAAAAAACCAGTTTTAAAACCAGGAGAATCTCATGTCTATAATTCTGGTTGTTTATTAACATCTCCTTTTGGTGCAATGTCTGGTCATTACAACATGGTTAACTTCACCACGACTCAAAAATTTAAAGTGAAAATTCCGTCCTTTAAATTAAGTGCACCCTTTGCTATAAACTAGAATTTGCTAACGTAGTTAAATCTATACGTTTGTCCATTTTGTTTTACATGGAAGTAAAGACAGTTGGAGTATTGTACAAACTCATGATCTAAACTCATATCAAAACCTGTATCTGAAATACGATATACAGCATCAATATCTATATGCCCAAATGGTGAAATTCGCCTAAAACGGTATAACTGATCCTGTTCTAAATCGTATAACTCAAACCATGCGCCTGCCGCAATACCACTTAACCATTTTGCATGGTTATTTATGGTATCATTATGCCTTGGATGTAGTGTCCCAACATAAGATGGCTCATGATCTTTAAGGCGATCTAAAAACAAGCGTCTATTTTCTTTACTTAGTGTGGATTTAAATTCTCCAATCTCACCTTCTTCAGTGACCTCATAAATACAATTTTCGGTATCGGCTATGAGTACATTTCCTATAGTGCTTGGTGTAAAACGCTTACTCTTTTTAAGTTTGCGAACAATAGAACTGTCTGTAACACTTTCAATTAAGGTATCCGTTACAAATCTTGCACAATTACACGCTTCTTTGATAAAAGCCGCGTAACGTATAAACTCGCGTTGTTGCATCTTTGCTATGTGCTCACGTGCTTTGATATAATCGACTTTACGACAAACTGAGGCTAATAATTTTCCGTCACCATGAGTTAATTTTGGATGGGTTGCCAAAAACGTGAGAAGTTCTTCTAAGTTTTCAATTTTACCATTCTTAATGGATGCTGTCAAAGGAAATTGTAGTTCGGCATCTGTTAGTTGTCCTCGTACTCTAGCATAAGGCTCTGGTGTTATATAGCGTCCAAAATCATGATATTCTAGGTGACCTGTATTTTTATCAATTAATACTAGTGCAGCATGTCCAGCTCTTACATAGTTCTTTTTGCCTATTCCAAAATATTTAAGAAATGGCGAGTACCATTCATCGGCTACCATAACTACTGTCTCTGGATAAGCCAATGTTAAAATGATGCCATCCGTAGTATCATTCATTTGTCTTGGTTTTGATGGCTAAATATATCATGTAAATCCGAAAATTGTAAACAAACTTTATCAAACCCTTAAGAGTAATAGTCCATTCTATCTGCAAAAAAATCGGTTTTATATTGTAAATTTGCATTCTGAAAAATACGACTAAACTAAACAATAGATCACATGGGAAAAGGATTTTTTAATGTACCAATAGCAGTTAATGAACCTGTTAAATCTTATGCTCCAGGATCCCCTGAGCGCGAAGAAGTTTTAAAGGCTTATAAATCAATGATCAAAGAAACCATTGATGTACCATTATTTATTAACGGCAAAGATATTAAGACAGGTAATACACGTACCATGTCACCTCCTCACGACCATAAGCACGTCGTAGGCACGTATCATTTAGCTGAAAAGACGCATATAGAAGAAGCCATAAGCACAGCGCTCGAGGCTCGAAAAGAATGGTCTCAAATGCCATGGGAACAACGCGCTGGTATTTTTCTAAAAGCCGCTGAATTAATTGCTGGTCCATACCGAGCAAAGATCAATGCAGCAACGATGATTGCTCAATCAAAGACCATACATCAAGCTGAAATTGATGCAGCATGTGAGTTTATAGATTTCTTGCGTTTTAATGTTCAGTTTATGAATGACATTTATATGGAACAACCAGAAAGTACCTCTGATGCGTGGAATAGAGTAGAATATAGACCATTAGAAGGATTTACCTATGCAGTTACGCCATTTAACTTTACGGCTATAGCCGGAAACCTACCTTCGTGTATGGCGTTAATGGGAAATGTTGTCGTATGGAAACCTAGCGATAGCCAGGTCTACTCAGCTAAAGTGATAATGGATGTCTTTAAAGAAGCTGGTGTACCGCCAGGCGTAATTAACGTTGTTTTTGGTGATCCTGTAATGATCACGGATACCGTATTAGCAAGTCCAGATTTTTCAGGTCTTCACTTTACGGGCTCTACGTATGTGTTCAAAGAATTATGGAAACAAATTGGCACCAATATCCATAATTACAAAACCTATCCTAGAATTGTAGGTGAAACAGGTGGTAAAGATTTTATAGTAGCCCACCCTACTGCGTTACCAAAGCAAATTAGTACGGCTATTGCAAGAGGCGCATTTGAGTTTCAAGGGCAAAAATGTAGTGCTGCCTCAAGAGCATATATTCCTGAAAGCTTATGGAGTGACGTAAAAGAACTCCTTCTAGCTGATATAAAATCATTTAAAATGGGTTCTCCAGAAGACATGAACAATTTTATTACTGCTGTTATTCATGAAGGCTCATTTGATAAATTGGCAAAATATATTGATCAAGCTAAAAATGACACGAACGCAGAGATTATAGCAGGTGGAAATTATGACAAGTCTAAAGGCTACTTTGTAGAACCAACAGTGATTGTTACATCTGATCCAAAATACACCACCATGTGTACAGAATTATTTGGACCTGTAATGACCATTTATGTTTACAAGGATGCTGATTACTCTAAAACCTTAAAATTGGTAGATGAGACTAGCGAGTACGCATTAACAGGTGCTATATTAGCCACAGATCGTTATGCTATTGAAGAAGCTACAAAAGCACTACAAAATAGCGCTGGTAACTTCTATATCAATGATAAACCAACGGGTGCTGTTGTAGGTCAACAACCTTTTGGTGGTGCAAGAGCATCTGGTACAAACGACAAAGCAGGTAGTGCACAAAACCTATTGCGTTGGGTATCGCCGAGGCTGATTAAAGAAACCTTTGTAACACCAACAGATTACAGATATCCGTTTTTAGGATAATTATTAAATAAAAACCAAAGACAAAACCTTCTTGACAAGTACAAGAAGGTTTTTTTTATACTAATGGGTATATTTTTAGTACCTTTTAGGTTCCTTTCAACACTATTAATATGAAATTTTATTTGCGTTTATTCCTTAGCATTTGCCCTTTTCTCTTAGTAGCCCAAACTCAATTTACAGCGTCAATTACACCTGATCTCTCAGCCTATGGTGAAACCACAAGTTATCCTGGATTAGGTGAATATGCCATTTTTAATAGTGCCGATGAGGTGTTTGATAAACCCATTATTATGGTTGATGGTTTTGATCCTGGAGATACTAGAACGATTGAAGGATTATATGATTTGTTGAATTACGAAGGGTCCACTGGCATACTTAATCTTGCTGATCTTGTTTTAGCTGATGGCTACGATTTGGTGGTCTTAAATTTTCCGGTTTACACAAGAATTGAAGACGGCCTATCCGTCGATGGTGGCGCGGATTTTATGGAACGCAATGCCATGTTATTAGTAGACTTACTCAATATTGTAAACGCTACCAAAACTGGCAATGAACAAAATATCATTATTGGCCCAAGTATGGGTGGGATTATTTCGCGCTACGCGCTTAATTATATGGAAGCTAACAATCTAGAACACGACACACGCTTATGGATTTCGTTTGATGCACCTCACCATGGTGCCAACGTACCGATAGGATTACAACATCAACTCAATTATTTAGCCTTTTCTCCAGATATTAATGCCATAGAACTTCAGCCCTTAATTAATGGTCTTCTAAAATCTTCAGCTGCACGCCAATTATTAGTCGATCATTTTGAAGCACATTTACTTGCGGGAAGTGATATTGAATTTGATCCGCTTAAAACGCTCCCTGAACCTCATCCATATAGAACCCTATTTCAATCAAATATCAATAGTTTTAATACAAGTGGATTTCCTGAGAACGTTAGAAAAATCAGCATCATAAATGGAAGTGGCGAAGGCCGTCCTTATAACGCAATAGGTATCACTGGCCCTGTCGTAATACCTGGTTATCCAGTAGTTGATGTATTTTTTCCGAGTATTGCACCGTTTACAACGGCCGACTTAAAAGTTAACTTAACGCCTGCAAGCGCTTCAGGAATTTCACTAGTTAGTAGTATCGAAGTCATTGCTTTTGGGGTTATTGAAGTAATCAATACCTCTGCATCATCTGATGCTTATAGTTATAGTGATGGAATTGATGCTGCACCAGGAGGATTATTTTATATATCTGGATTTAACGATACCATTGAGCCTGGTAGTGATCTTGCCACAGATTTTTTAAACGCCCTACAGATTGACAAATTCAATTTTATACCATCTGTTAGTGCTTTAGCTCTAGAAATAACGAATGATGAAATAGATTGGTATCACACTATTGATCTTGATGATAGAGCAACCACCAATAACACTCCTTTTGATGCTACTTTTCTTCCTATTGATAACGAATCTCATGTACTCCTTACAGAAAACAACGTTGCGTTTGCATTAAACGAAATTTTTGCACCACAGTTAAGTATTTTAGACATTGATGCAACTGATATTCTATTGGCAAAAAATCCAATTAAGGATGAATTAATCCTTCAGTCTAATTTCAAAGATTCTATTGAACTAACAGTCTATGATTTGTTAGGCCATTCCGTTTTTAATTCATCATTAATACTAGACGGTGTAACCACAATACCACTAGATTTACCATCAGGCATTTACATTCTAAAATGCAGTTCAGTAGAAGGCAGGCAACAAACCTTTAAAATAGTGGTCAACTAAGTATCCTTTTAGGGCTTATTTGTATTTCATAGGAAGGTAAACCACCTTCTTCGTTTCAAAAAATGGTTCATCAAAGTATTGTGATAATTCGTACATCTGTACGGTTGTGTACTGCTTTAGCTCTTCTGATAGGTCGCCACCTTTCAAGTAAAAAATACCATTTTTAAGATCATTTTGTTGCTTTTTTGCGGTTTTACCCTTAACCCATTTGGTAAATTCAGGCATATACGTAACAGCTCTACTAATTATAAAATCGTATGTATCATCAATGGCTTCAACACGACTATGAGTCGTCTTAATATTTGATAATTCTAATGCGTCAGCAACAGCATTTACCACCTTTAATTTTTTATTGATACTATCTACAAGATGAAACTGGCAATTTGGAAATAATATTGCCAATGGTATGCCAGGAAAACCGCCACCTGTACCTACATCCAAGAGTTTAGTGCCTTCTTTAAACTGTATAACTTTGGCAATGCCTAACGAATGAAGAACGTGCTTTAAATAAATCTCTTCGATATCTTTTCTGGAGACGACATTGATCTTACTATTCCAATCTTCATACAATGATTTTAGGGCGCTAAATTGCTTTATTTGATGGTCGTTTAAGTCAGGGAAATATTTTAAGATCAACTCCATAATTTAGATTTGAGGCAAAAATAGAGAATTTATCATCTCATATTTTAATGTTAAGAGAGGTAAAAGGTTTTAATTATTAATTATCTTTGACCGCGTATAACGTTCCCTCATTTTTTACGTTATATTAAAAAAATAATTACATGGCACAGAAAACACTCGCTTTTTCACGTAAAGATTCGGCTAAATTTTTTAGAACTCTAAACAAAAGAGTTAACGACTACTTCAAAGAAAACAATCTAAAGCGTACTGGCAATTACAAACTATGGATAAAGACCATCGTTATGTTTGCCATATTTCTTACACCTTACTTTTTATTATTGACGATTTCAATGCCTGGATGGGCGCAGCTATTGCTTACAGTAGTTATGGGTGTTGGCATGGCTGGTGTTGGAATGAATGTAATGCACGATGGAAATCATGGTTCGTTTTCTAATAAGGAATGGATAAACCGTTTAATGGGAAGCAGTATTTATATCCTAGCAGGTAACGTTTACAATTGGCAAGTGCAGCATAATGTGTTGCATCATACCTATACGAACATTCACGGACATGATGAAGACCTTGAAGCCGGACGTATCTTAAGATTTTCAGAACACGCTAAATGGCATAAACATCATAGATTTCAGCACTATTATTCAATATTACTGTATGGATTACTAACCATTAATTGGGCAATCACTACAGATTTTCAGCAGATGAAACGGTATATGAAGCGTAAATTATCTTACGGCAAATTACCAGACCCTGTACTAAATTGGAGTAAGCTTGTGATTTCAAAATTGATTTATGTAAGCATGTGGATTGTATTACCTATGCTAATTTTAGATATGGCTTGGTGGAAGATCTTAATCGGATTTTTTGTAATGCATTATGTAGCTGGCTTAATTTTAAGTGTTGTGTTTCAATTAGCACATGTTATGGACGAGGCCGAAATGCCGTTACCTGAAGAAAATGGAACCATGAAAAATACATGGGCCATCCACCAATTAATGACGACTGTGAATTTTGGTACTAAAAATAGAATTGTAAATTGGTTTACGGGAGGACTTAATCATCAGGTTGAGCATCATATTTTTCCTCATATAAGTCATGTACATTACACCAAAATTTCAAAAATAGTTAGAGAAACGGCTAAAGAATTCAATCTTCCATACAAAGAATACAAGACCACACGTAAAGCTATAATGGCTCATTTTAGATTCTTAAAAGAAATGGGCACCAATCCTGCGTTAACAGCCTAATAAGTTACATCAACTATGAATCAACTCTCCGATAGAATAAATAATCTATCAACATCAGCAACGCTGGCTATGGCGGCAAAAGCCAGAGAATTAAGAACGGAAGGAAAAGATGTTATTGGTTTAAGCTTGGGCGAACCCGATTTTAATACACCCGATTTTATAAAGGATGCTGCCAAACAAGCCATTGAAGATAATTACAATTCGTACACACCTGTTGATGGTTATGTTGAACTAAAGCAGGCTATCATCACCAAATTTAAAAGAGACAACCAATTAGACTATAAACTACCTCAAATTGTGGTGTCAACAGGTGCCAAACAGGCATTGGCAAATCTTGCAATGGTAATGCTTAACAAAGGTGATGAGGTTATTTTACCTTGCCCGTATTGGGTAAGCTATGCGGATATGGTAAAACTTGCAGATGGTGTGCCGGTTGAAGTAACAACAACCATTGAGAATGATTTTAAAATGACCGCACAACAATTAGAGGATGCTATAACACCAAAGACTAAAATGATTTGGTATAGTTCTCCATGTAATCCTAGCGGTTCGGTTTATAGTAAGGATGAATTAAGAGCATTGGCAGATGTTTTACAAAAGCATCCAAATATTTTTGTGATATCAGACGAAATTTACGAACATATCAATTATAAAGGCGGCCACTTTAGTATGGCTCAATTTAGTGATATGTACGATAGAACTGTTGTGGTCAATGGCGTTTCAAAAGCATTTGCAATGACTGGTTGGCGTATTGGATATATTGGTGGTCCAGATTGGATAGCACGTGCCTGCAATAAAATGCAAGGACAAGTTACAAGTGGCGCCAATTGTATTGCACAACGCGCTGTGATTACAGCCTTGAATGAATCGCCTGAGAAAGTAAAATTCATGATTGATGAATTTAAAGAACGAAGAGCACTCATTCTTAATCTTCTTAGTGATATACCAGGATTTAACAGTAACGAACCAGAAGGTGCATTTTATGTGTTTCCCGATGTCTCGTATTACTTTGGTAAAACCATAAAAGGTAAAACCATAAACAACGCATCAGATTTTTCAATGCTTTTACTTGAAGAAGCTTTAGTAGCAACCGTTGCTGGCGACGCTTTTGGCAACCCTAATTGTATACGAATCTCTTATGCGGCTTCTCAAGAACAAATCAAAGAGGCCTTATCTCGTATTAAGAACATTTTAGCTTAAGCTATATCAAAATCCTTTTGTTAAAAACTATCTATTTCTCCAGAAGAATGGTGTAAGTAGTATTAGTACGGTAAACAATTCTAAACGGCCCAATAGCATTAAAAATGCAGACCACCATTTACCGAAGGATGGTAATGCTGCGTAGTTATCTACAGGTCCGAATTCACCCAGCGCCGGACCAACATTCCCAAGACTTGAAGCAGATAGTCCAATGGCTGAAATAAAATCTATTTTCATTACAGAAAAAACAAGAGCGCCTACTATAAATGAAAGCATATATAAGATAAAAAATCCCAGTATATTAAAAACAATATCACCTGAAATAGACTTTTTGTTATATCGCACAGGAAGAATAGCGTTAGGATGCAACGCTCTTCTAAACTCTAAAAAACCATTTTTTATTAGAATAAGGTGTCTTACCACTTTTACACCTCCCGATGTACTTCCAGCCGACCCTCCTAAAAACATAAGACCAAAGAAGAATACCATTAAAAATGGAGTCCACATCGTATAATCAGCCGTTACAAATCCGGTGGTAGTGACAACTGCTAAAACTTGAAACAACCCATGCCGTATGGCGCTTTCAAGTTCTCCATAAACCATAGGGTGCTCTATAGAAGATTGGCTAACATCTGCCCTAAAATAAATAATCAAAGCAGCAAAAATGGTGAACGCTACGATAAACTTAAAGTACAACTTAAACTCATCGTCCTTGAGTATCTTCTGCACTTTGCCTTTAAAGGCAAAATAACTTAAGACAAAATTGGTTCCTGCTAAAAACATAAACGCCATGATGATGTATTGTACTGCAGGACTTGCGTTCCAGTGTGCAATACTTGCATTTTTCGTAGAGAATCCACCTGTAGACAATGTACTTAATGCATGGTTAATGGCATCAAAAAACGATAGCCCTGCAACTTGCAACAAAATGGTTTCAGCTGCGGTATATCCAAAATAAATTAACCATAAACGTTTTGCCGTATCGGTAATTCGAGGGTGTAATTTATCACCACCAGGACCAGGTGCTTCAGCCGCAAATAACTGCATTCCTCCGATACCTAACAAGGGTAAAATGGCAATGGCAAGCACAATGATTCCCATACCTCCTATCCAGTGTGTAAGGCTTCGCCAAAATAAAACGCCTTTTGGAATTATTTCAATATCATTTAGAATAGTTGCACCAGTTGTGGTGTAACCAGACATTGTTTCAAAAAAGGCATTGGTAAAGTTTGGTATGGCCTCGGTCAACACATATGGCAAAGTTCCTGAAAGCGACATAACAATCCAGCCAAAGGCCACCACCACATAACCTTCGCGCTTGTTCATTTCTTTCACATGATCGCGCGTAAGAAACATCACAAACCCACCACTAAGCATTACAGTAACACCTGAGAGCAACAACTCTACAGTAACACCGTCCTTATAAATAAAGCTTATAAGTGTTGCCAACAGCATAAAGCATCCGTTAAATAACAATAACAGGCCTAAAAAATGAAAGATAATTTTGTAGTTGAGTTTCATCTACTAAAAATCGTTAGGAGAAAAAGCGTTCTACCTCAGAAATAGATTGTGGTAAACAGCAAACTACAACGCGGTCTTTTTCTTCAATCTTAAAACTTCCTAAAGGTATTATTCCTTTTCCATCCCTGATGACACCACCAAAAATAGCCGATCTCGGAAAGTTTAGATCTTTAATCACCTTGTTACAAATTTTGGAGTTTGGTTTAACTACAAATTCTAAAAGCTCGGCATTCATATTGGTAAGTTTCGTCATGGCCACAACTTCACCTTTTCTTATATATCTAAAGATATTATTAGCTGCTAATAGTTTCTTATTAATTAGTGTATCAATACCAATAGATTGAGACAGCTGGTAATAATCCATATTCTCTACCAATGCAATGGTCTTTCTAACACCTTTAGATTTGGCCAACAAACACGACATGATGTTAGTCTCAGAATTACCAGTTACGGAAATAAACGCATCCATTTCCGAAATACTTTCTTCATCAAGAATATCAACATTTCTTCCGTCACCATAGATGATCAAAGCATTTGGTAGGTCGTCTGCTAGATCTTCGGCAACAGATTTATTATTTTCAATAAGCTTCACATTGAATTTACTATCACACAAATCCTTTGCCGTTTTATAACCTATTTGACTACCACCTAGGATCATGATATTTTTTATGTCGGTCTTTACTTTTCCTGACAACTCAAATAATTCCTGGTCACCACCTTTAGATGTCATAAACACCACCTTGTCACCTTCTTTAAATTGTGTATCACCTCTAGGAATTATAGTGTATTGCGTGGCATATCGCTGTATGGCAATTGGTATAAAGTGAAGTTCGGAGTAAAGTTCTGCCGCTTCCTGTACAGTTTTACCAACAATGGTTGCAGTTCTAGATAGCCGCAATCCTAACATAGTTAACGCGCCTTCTTCAAACTCATACGAGTCATTGAATCCGTATTGATTGAGTAACAAGCCTATTTCACTCGCGGCTAAAGATTCTGGCGAAATTAATTCGTCAATCCCAAATCGAGAAAATCCTAATTCTTCCTTGTTGTCTATAAACTCCGTATTAGAAATCCGTGCAATGGTGCGCTGGGTTCCTAATTGTTTGGCTAATACGCTTGCTGTAATATTAGTAGTTTCCGAAGAGGTGACCGCTATAAAGAGTGCCGAGTCTGCAATTCTAGCTTCTTTTAGTACTGAAATAGAGGTGGCGTCGCCCTTGATGGTTTTAATATCTAGGTGCTCACCAGCATACGCAAGACTCTCCTTATTATTATCTATCAGCGTGATTTCCTGAGATTCATACGACAAAAGTTTGGCTAAATGAAATCCGACTTCTCCTGCTCCCGCAATGATAATTTTCATGTTCTAATTGTTCAAAAAAACATACAAATATACATATTATTTTCGCCTTCAACTTTAAATACAGCCTTTATAATATTCTGTCTTAAGCCTCTCAAAATTGCTATTATACCCTATATTTGCAAAAAAAATTGATGCCAGAAAAAGTAAAACCATACAAGGATAGTAACCTCAATAAAAAACAACAGGTTACGCAAATGTTTGATACTATTTCTAAGGAGTACGATAGTCTTAATCGTGTCATTTCTTTTGGGATTGATGTAAAATGGCGAAAAAAAGTGGTAGATCTGGTCGCTAGCACCAACCCTAAAGATATATTAGATATTGCCACAGGAACAGGTGATCTTGCTATTAGCCTCAGTAAAACAAAAGCCAATCGAATCATTGGTTTAGACATTAGTGATGGCATGTTAGAAGTAGGCAGGCAAAAAATAACGGCTAAAAACCTTGACGGCGTTGTTAAAATGGTCATTGGCGATTCTGAAGATCTTCCGTTTGAAGACAATAGTTTTGATGCCATTACGGTTGCTTTTGGTATCCGTAATTTTGAGCATTTGGAAAAAGGACTTTCAGAAATCTTAAGAGTCTTAAAGCCTAATGGTATTTTTGTAATACTTGAAACCTCTGTACCAACAAAACCTCTTTATAGACAAGGCTATAAGTTTTATTCTAAACGCATATTACCAGTGATAGGCAAGCTCTTCTCAAAGGACAAAAGCGCCTACCAATACCTTAGTGATTCGGCATCCGTTTTTCCATATGGTGAAGCATTAAACAATATTTTAAGACAAATTGGGTTTATTAATGTCAAAGATCAGCCCCAAACATTTGGTGTTGCAACTATTTATACCGCATCTAAATCGTGATATGAAAAAACTATTCGTCCTAATTACACTGTTATGTTCGGTCAATACAATGAGTGGCCAGTTGTTTACAAAGGAGAAGATTCAGAACAACGTAGATAACATAGATCAAAAGAAAGTAACTTGGGGCTACTTCATAGGGCTAAACGCTTACGACTTTCAGTTTACGTACGAACAGGATCTCGAAGACATTTTAGTTGAAACAACGACAGGGTTTAACTTAGGCCTTATCGGTGATCTAAGGCTGAATGATTATTTAAATCTACGCGTTGAACCAGGTGTTTATTTTACCACTAGAACTCTAATGTACGACGAAAGTTACTTTGCAGGCCAAACGTTTAACGATTCTGATCTGCTTAGAGAAGTGCAGTCTACCTATGTACATTTCCCAGTCCTCTTAAAATTCTCAACCAAACGCGTTAATAACATCAAACCCTTCATTGTTGGAGGTCTTAGTACAGCCATTAACCTCTCTAGTAATGAAGAAAATCCAGATGACAATAATTCTGGTCAGTTTAGAATGAAGAAAAATGCCTATTTCTATGAACTTGGATTTGGCATTGATATATACCTAATCTATTTTAAATTTTCACCATCTATTAGAGGTGTCTTTGCCTTTAATAATGAAGCTATCCCTGATGATGATCCTAATAGTCCTTGGACAGGAAACATC
>JABDIQ010000178.1 GCA_013003655.1 Winogradskyella sp.
ACATCTTGTATTAACTCTTCAGCAGTAAATGTTGTGTCGTCGACGACTAAATTATCACCCAAGACAAATACCGTAATCGTATCCGAATCACTACAGCCTTGAGGATTATCATCTTGTGCCGTAAAGGCAACGGTATAAGTACCTGACGAATCAAACGTATTAATAACATTTAATCCAACGGCAGTATTTCCATCTCCAAAATCCCAATCATAAGAAGCATTACTTGCGTCTTCTGAGAATATAGCATTTCCATTAAAAGTTACTGAATCTCCAGGTAAAATACTGATAATACCAGTACTATTTGGTGCTGGATCTGTACTATCAATCGATGCATTAATATCTTGACAGGGTGTTGCACAAAATATATTTGCTACCCAACCTGTAGTGTTCCCAGAAGCGTTAGATTCAAAAGCAATAGTTAAACATCCCGAAGTATTAGATTCTGATGCTAATATTGTTCCAGGACTTGCAACTCCAGAAAAAGTACCTATAATATTTGCTGAAGTATCATCACCATCATAAATAGTCATGATATCTAAATTCAGCTGTGTACTAAACGATCTAAACTCAAGAATTATGAACTCACCAGGATTCTGAGGGCAAATAGTTGTAACAAAATTTTCGTTATTGCCATAATTACCAAATTCACCACCCGAATCAAAGAATCGATCTGGCGCGCATCTATTTACAGTTGTATTGGTCATTGAAACATCTTGGGCAGTCGCTAAAATAGGCAGGAGAAGCAGCAAAAGACCATAGCCAACTTTTACTCTAAAATTAGATATATCTGCTGTTTTTATGTGTTTGAAATAGTAAATACTAGCGGTTTTTTGCGTTAAAAAGGCTGGAAAATTAAGTAAAATATGCCACACAAGGTCAACAGCAATTCCTAAACTTGCCTTAATGTGTAGTTGCAATGACCCATTATTTTTTATTTTTGCAAAAAAAAATAGATGAACGCTATTAAAATCAGTATAAAACCAACTACTCATGATAGTATTATTAAGTTTGAAGCTAATACGTTTTTAACGCAACACAAAAGTTTTGAATTTAATAATATTGATGACGCAAAGAACTCACCCTTAGCTCAGCAATTATTTTACCTACCGTTTGTAAAAAAAGTATACATATCCTCAAATTTTATTGCCGTTGAGCGTTTTGATATTGTGCAATGGAGTGATGTGCAAGATGAAGTGGCAACTCAAATAGAAGATTATCTTAATGATGGAGGTGAAATCCTTACTGAAAAGGCTTCGGTAACGAAAGAGGCCATTACAGTATATGCAGAAAGTACACCTAATCCTAGTGTTCTAAAATTTGTATGTAACAAAATGCTAGTGGATCAACTTTATGAATTTGGCTCTATTGACGAAGCCAAATTTTCACCAATGGCAACAGAATTGTTCAAATTTCCATTTGTAAAAAATGTTTTCTTTGATAAGAATTATATCTCCATTACAAAATTTGATGTCGCAGAATGGGAGGATATTACTTTACAATTGAGAGAATTCATAAAATTATACGTAGAAGAACGTAAAACGATTATTAATGATAATGCACCTCAGCAACTACAAAAAACAGAAGCGCAAAAAGAAGCCCAATTTGAAACTTTAGACGATATCTCAAAAAACATTGTTAATATACTTGAAGAATACGTAAGGCCTGCTGTAGCGAGTGATGGTGGCAACATAGAATTTAAATCTTATGATGCAGCGACCAAACAGGTGGAAGTTATTTTACAAGGTGCTTGCAGTGGAT
>JABDIQ010000193.1 GCA_013003655.1 Winogradskyella sp.
TTTTCAGCACCCTCAACGTATCTGTTTTGATCAGTATCTTCAATACGCAACACAAAAACACCTTTGTGCTTTTTAGCGAATAAATAATTAAACAAAGCCGTTCTAACACCTCCAATATGCAAAGGCCCTGTTGGGCTTGGTGCAAATCTCACTCGAACCTTTTCTAACATAACGAAATTTTAAACCACAAAGATAGAGCGGCTAATAGAATAGAACAAAGAAATAGGTTTCTTAATTTATGAGGTGATCATTTTAGCCGGAATGCTCTTATTCATTATAAAAAACCACAAGGGTGGAATCATAGATAACACCATAGAAGTTGGATAACCATAGGGCATTTGTGGGCTTTCTTCATGGCAATTAAGGGTTTGGTATTTTTTGGATGACTTGTAGTGATGATCACTATGACGAGTTAATTCATACAATACAATGCGTCCAATGACGTGATTAGAGTTCCACGAATGAATTTCACTAACGCGTTCGTAACGACCAGATTTCGTTTTTAAACGCAATAAACCGTAATGCTCTATGTAGTTAACGGTTTCCAAAAGCACAAAGCCAACAATGGCTGAGGCAACCGCAAAGAATAAACCCTCTAATCCAAAGAACAGATAGACCAAGCCCAAATAGCCAAACTGAATAATGCTATACCACAACATGTCATTTTTAAACGAAATAAAAGCATACCCTCTTGTTCTTAAAAGTTTTCGCTGAATCACCCACGCGCTAACGTATTGTCTTATAGTTGAAGTGATCCAGAACGAATATACCGATTGATTATAACGCGCTGTTGCAGGATCTTCCTTAGTTGCGGCGTTTAGATGATGGCCAAAATTATGTTCAATATAAAAGTGCATGTACAACGAAGGCAGCAACAATAGCTTTCCTAAAAAGCGTTCATTAGTAGCCTGCCTATGACCTAATTCATGAGCCACATTGATGCCATTGACACCTAATACAATACCCACTGAGAATATCATTCCTACAAATTCATAAAGCTGTAGATCTAATGAAGATATTATGCTTAAAGCATATAACATTAAGCCAAACACTAGGGGAATATTTAGATACAATAGCCAGTCAAAAAGAGCTTTTTTAGATTTAAAATCCTCTTCTTGTTTTGTAATGTTCTTGTTGTCTATTGGGAAAATTAATTCCATTATGGGAATGATTCCAAATGCATATATAGGCGTAGACCACAACCAAAATCCTTTAAAATATAAGCCTAATATAGTAACTAACGGAATAGAATATGCGGCTAGATATTTTAAGTCTTTCATTATTTAATTATTACACCGTTTAAAGAGAGACTATTTACGTTAATTAACAGAATCTTATCAAATTTATGGATTTATCAGTTAAAATAAAATTGTAGATTAGTGAGTTACTATAAGCAATGAGCGATTTTAATACCATACAACAGAAATTAGAGCAATTTATTAAGCGTTATTATGCCAATGAATTGTTGCGTGGAGCAATCTTGTTTTTTGCTATTGGACTGTTATATTTTTTAGCCACGCTTTTTGTAGAGTACATGCTTTGGCTAAACCCAACAGGAAGAACATTTTTATTTTGGGCGTTTATCTCGGTGGAAGCAGCCCTTTTTATCAGATTTATTGTATTTCCCGTAACAAAATTATTTAAGCTCAGAAGAGGAATAGACCTAGAGGAAGCGTCAATTATTATTGGCAACCATTTTCCAGAGGTAAGTGATAAATTATTAAACGTCTTACAACTCAACAAGAACAAGTCGCAATCAGATTTGTTGCTTGCTAGTATAGAGCAAAAATCGTCAGACCTTAAACCTATTCCTTTTCAACTTGCAGTTAGTTTTCGTTCAAACTTAAAGTATGTTAAATATGCTGCGATTCCTGTTTTAATAGTCTTGTTGACTATAATCAGCGGCAAGATCAATTGGTTTAGTGATAGCTATACAAGAGTAATTAACTACTCTACAGCTTACGAACCACCAGCGCCGTTTGAGTTTTTTGTTCTGAATACTAACCTAAAAGCCACCGAAGGTCAAGACTATAAACTAGAGATTCATGTGGCCGGAGAAGTATTACCAGAGAATGCGCAAATTGTGTTTAATGGGCAGTCTTATTTTTTAAGTAAGAAAGATGCCTCGTCTTATGAATACACCTTTATTCAGCCCAAGGAGTCTATTGAATTTACATTACAAGCTAATGGCGTTACGTCCAAACCTTACGAATTGTCAGTCATAAAAACGCCCAATTTAGTCAACTTAAAAATGAAGTTGCAGTATCCTGGGCATACCAATAGAATTAATGAAGTCATTGAAAATACTGGCACAGCCGTTATACCAGAAGGGACCAAGGTCACCTGGTTGGCAAAGACGAAAACCACGACTAAGGTAAAACTAGTAGCGGAAGACACCATTAATTTCAAACAAAAAAACAGCGATAACTATGAGCTTTCTAAAGGCGTCTTTAACAACCTCAATTATAACATTACCACTAGTAATGATAATCTTGAGGATTATGAAGATTTGTCGTATTCTTTAGCTGTTATAAAAGACGCATTTCCAAAATTAGAAATCAATGTAAAAACGGATTCTATCGATCAACAAACGTTGTATTTCTATGGGCAAGCAAGTGATGATTACGGAATTAGGCAGTTGTCGCTGGTGTATTATCCAGCAGATAAAGAATCTGAAAAAGTTAGAGAAAACCTAGCGATATCAAAAAGTAACTTTGACGAATTTATTAGTTCATTTCCTGGCGCAAGGGAAATTGAGGAAGGCGTAGCCTACAATCTGTTTTTTGAATTAAAAGACAATGACGCAGTTAACGGTTTTAAAACCGTAAAGAGTGCGGTTTTTAACTATAGAAAACGAACTAAGGAAGAAGAAGAACAAAAACAACTTCAAGAACAAAGCAAAACCATAAACGACATCAATAAGACATTTGATAAACTGAATGAGCAAGACAAAAAGCTGGAGGAATTATCTAAAACACAAAAGGAAAAAGAAGCCCTAAATTTTAATGATAAAAAGAAGTTTGAAGACTTTCTGAAACGGCAAAAACAACAAGAAGAATTAATGAAGAACTTCAATAAGAAACTTCAAGAGAATCTTGAGGAGTTTCAAAAGGAGAATGAAGATGACCAGTTTAAGGAAGATCTAAAAGAGAGACTAAAAGAAAATGAATCTCAATTAAAGAAAGACGAAAAGCTTTTGGAGGAGCTTGAAAAGCTAGTTGAAAAGATCAATAAAGAAGAGTTTTCTCAAAAATTGGAGGAGCTGGCTAAACAGAATAAGAACAAAAAACGAAGCATGCAGCAACTCTTAGAGTTGACCAAGCGTTTCTATGTAGCCAAGAAAATAGAAAAAACCAAGCAAGAGTTAGAGGAATTAGCGAAAGAACAAGAAGAGCAGTCGAACAAAGAAGAAAACAACACAAAGGAAAAGCAAGAAGAGCTTAATAAGAAATTTGAAGACATTAAAAAAGAACTAGAATCCTTAAAGAAAGACAACAGCAAATTGCGCAAACCAATGTCAATTCCCGAGGACAAACCTTTAGAGGAAAGCATTGAAAAAGACCAGAAGGAGGCAGCCAAAGAACTGGAAAAAATGGAAGCGCCAAAACAAGAAGGACAGAAAGGTGAGAACATGCAAAATGCGCAGCAAAAACAAAAGAATGCCGCTAAAAAGCTAAAGCAAATGAGTGAAATGCTAGAGTCGGCTTTATCTATGGGTGGTGGTGGAAGCCAAATGGCAGAAGACATTGAAATGCTGCGTCAAATTTTAGACAACCTTATTCTGTTTTCGTTTGATCAGGAGGCATTGATGGATCAGTTTTCAGAAATAGACATTAATCACAATCAATACGGAAAATTTATTGTAGCACAGAATAATCTTAAAGAACATTTTGAACATGTTGACGATAGTTTATTTGCATTATCCCTGAGACAGCCGAAAATATCAGAAGAGGTGAGTAAACAAATCACAGATGTGTATTTTAATATTGATAAGGCCTTAGACTTGTTGTCTGAAAACAGACTTTATCAAGGTGTTGCCTCGCAGCAATACGTTATTACCGCCAGCAATGAATTAGCAGATATATTAAGTGACATATTAGATAATATGGAACAACAAATGAATCCAGGGCAAGGACAAGGCGAAGGGGATCAACAGTTGCCAGACATTATTATGAGTCAGGAACAACTAAACAAGGAAATGGAGGAAGGTGTAAAAGAGGGTGAAAAAGGCGAGCAAGGAGAAAGTGGCGAACAAAAAGAAGGTAAACAAGAACAAGAAGGTGAGAACGAGGGCACGGGTGAAGGTAAAAATGGCAAGGAAGGCAAGGAAGGCAAGGAAGGTAAAGACGGCAATGATAGCAACGGAGAAAACGGAAACAAAAACGGTGAGGGCGAACAAAAAAACGATGGTTATGGAGAAGGAGGTAATGAAGAATTAAACGGTAAGCTTTTTGAAATTTACCAAAAGCAACAACAAATACGGAAAGCGTTAGAGGACAAAATAGGACAAAACAATAATCAAGGACAAATAAGTGACCTTATAAAGCAAATGGAAGACGTTGAGCTTGATCTGTTGAATAAGGGGTTTACTAATCAAACACTTCAAAAAATGATGGATCTTCAACACCAGTTATTAAAATTAGAGAACGCTACATTTACTCAAGGACAAGATTCAAAACGCAAATCAAAAACAAACGTTAAAGATTTTAATAGCACGGCACGAGAGCAATTAGTGCAGGCAAAAAAATACTTTAACACAACAGAAATATTAAACCGCGAAGCACTACCCTTAAAAGACGATTACAAAAAGAAAGTACAGACGTATTTTAAAAATAAGAATGATCAATTTTAATGCAGTAACTGATTTTAGTTTAGATAACGAAGAGCAGCTAGTAAACTGGTTGGCTTCAGTAATTAAGAATGAAGATTACAAGGAAGGGGAAATTAATGTCATTTTATGCAACGACGAATATCTTTTAAAACTTAATCAACAATTTCTTGATCACGACACCTATACTGATATAATAAGCTTTGATTATAGAGTAGGAAAAGAACTACATGGAGATATTTATATTTCGGTTGACCGCGTTGAAGAAAACGCCAAGACCTATGAAGTAGAATTTAGCCATGAGTTATCCAGAGTAATGGTGCATGGTATTTTGCATTTCTGTGGCTATAAAGACAAGTCCTCTAAAGATCAGAAAGTGATGAGAGCTAAAGAGAATCACTACCTGGATTTACTTTTCTAAGTATCACATTTTCAACGTATATTTGCAGACTTTTTTAAACGAAAGGTGAACGTTCCACGTGGAACGAATTTAAAAATTCAATTGTAGAATTATGTTTAATGAGGAGTATGATGTTATAGTGGTTGGAGGCGGACACGCAGGCAGTGAAGCTGCAGCCGCAGCCGCTAATATGGGAAGCAAGACGCTCTTAATAACCATGAATTTGCAAAATATTGCGCAAATGTCATGCAATCCTGCTATGGGTGGCATTGCTAAAGGGCAGATTGTGAGAGAAATTGATGCCCTAGGGGGTTACAGCGGCATAGTGTCAGATACTTCAGCGATTCAGTTTAAAATGCTCAATAAGTCCAAAGGACCAGCAATGTGGAGTCCAAGAGTGCAGAGTGATAGAATGCGCTTTGCAGAAGACTGGAGATTACTATTAGAAAAAACACCTAATCTTGATTTCTACCAAGAGATGGTTTCTGGGATGATTCTAGAAAAAGATAAAGTAATTGGAGTTAAAACTTCATTAGGCATAGAGGTTAAAGCAAAAACAGTTGTTTTAACAAATGGCACATTTTTAAATGGGCTTATCCATATTGGTGAAAAGAATTTTGGAGGTGGAAGAGCAGGTGAAAGAGCAGCGACTGGGATAACAGAGCAACTGGTTGATTTAGGCTTTGATTCTGGCCGTATGAAAACTGGAACGCCACCTAGAGTAGATGGCAGATCATTAGATTATGGCAAAATGATTGAACAACCTGGAGATGAAGATCCAAAAACATTCTCATATTTAGACACCACTTCACCATTAAAAACTCAGCGCTCTTGTTATATGACGTATACGAGTGAGCAAGTGCATGATCTCTTGCGTGAAGGCTTTGATCGCTCACCTATGTTTAATGGAAGGATTCAAAGTGTTGGTCCTCGCTATTGTCCGTCCATAGAAGATAAAATAAACAGATTTGCAGAAAAGGATAGACATCAAATATTTGTAGAACCTGAAGGCTGGAATACAGTTGAAGTATATGTCAATGGTTTTTCTACATCCTTACCAGAGGATGTACAGTTTAAAGCATTACGTTCTGTGGCAGGTTTTGAAAACGTTAAATTCTTTAGACCGGGTTATGCCATAGAATATGACTACTTCCCTCCTACCCAATTAAATCATACACTAGAAACGAAACTAATACAAGGATTGTTTTTTGCTGGTCAAATTAACGGAACAACAGGTTACGAAGAGGCAGCATCTCAAGGCTTAATGGCTGGTATTAATGCTAGTTTAAAAGTTCAAGAAAAGGATGCGTTTACGCTACAACGAAATGAAGCCTATATTGCAGTTTTAATTGATGACCTCATCACTAAGGGAACTGAAGAACCTTATAGAATGTTTACTTCAAGAGCGGAGTACAGAACGCTGTTAAGACAAGATAATGCCGACTTTAGATTAACGCCTAAGGGTTATGACCTGGGTCTTGCATCACAAAAACGGATGCAACGTATGAAGGAAAAACAAAAATTATCTGAAGCATTTGTTCAATTTTTTAGAGATACAAGTATTACTCCAGAAGAAGCTAATCCAGTATTAGAGGCTAAAAATTCTGCACCTGTAAAACAACAGGATAAAATGTTTAAGTTATTTGCACGCCCAAATATTTCATTTGAGGATGTAAATAAGTTTGAAGCCGTAAAGAGCTTTGTTGAAACCCATAATCTAGATAATGAGGTGATAGAACAAACAGAAATACAAGTAAAATATTCTGGTTATATCGAAAAAGAAAAGAACAACGCAGACAAACTTAACAGACTCGAAGGATTGAAAATTCCTGCTGAGTTTGACTACTCCAAATTACAATCTATGAGTTTAGAAGCGCGACAAAAATTAAACGAAATTAAACCCGTTACGATCTCTCAGGCCTCAAGAATTAGCGGAGTTTCACCTAGTGACATATCGGTTTTGTTAGTGTCACTTGGTAGATAACGTATAA
>JABDIQ010000225.1 GCA_013003655.1 Winogradskyella sp.
GGTTCTCCTAAAATAGATTTAATGACCTTCACGGATACTGCGAAGTTGCAGAAAAAAGAATAACATATAAGATTTAACTAGCAGATATTTATATTAAGATGAAATTCTATTTCAATTTCATTTGACACCTTTATCATTCCTAAAACTTTAGTAGGTGGCTCCAAACTAAAATCCAAAATATCAATTGGAAGTTTTCCGGCAACATTTATACTATTATCAGTATTAATTGTTACAGGTATTTTATAGGTCTTAATAATATCGCATATTTCTATATCAACGGTTACAATTGCATTACATGCGTCTTTTTCTAAAAAGGATAAATTAATTAACGTTAGCTGAATTTCTGGAAATTCTTCTGTTTTAAGTAAAGCATGAAAGTCTTTATTAATTTGGCGTCCACCACAATTAAAGAATAAATTAGGCAATATTAAGCTGGCTTTGGAGAAGTCTAGTTTAGATCCGTTAGTTGAATAAGAAATTTCTAATGAATCTGACACCTTATTAATATCAAAGTCGCAATAAAACTTATTGATATTGGTTTTGCAATTAATTCTAAGACTACTATTTGAACTAAAAAATATTTGAGTTCGATACTCTTTGTTTAGTGGCACAAGCTCTGATACCTTAACAAATGAGGTTAATACAGCAAATAATAATATGGATAATAATTTTTTCAAATTGTATAGAATTACTAAAGAGAAGATCTCTTGAGCTGGCTTTGTTTTCATACTAGCAAAACTCAAGAGATCTTCAAATTTAGAATTAATTAAAAACTAATAACAGTTTCAATCATAAATCCATTAAACTTACCATCATCAAATATACTGGCAGAATTATAACCTTCATGCTTCTGTGTCACATATTCAAATTTAGCTAGAATATTTTTGGTTAAGAACCATCCTGCTGCTAAGTTAAATCGAGATATTTCAATATTATCTCCATTTTGTTCTTCAGAATCTACTTTGTTATAACGTGTGCCTAGGTAGTATTTTTCATTTTGGCCAAAGCGATATATCAATTCTCCTGCAAACTGTTTAGCCGTTCTATCACTTGTTTCTGAATTGGCTTTACCTTTAGCTCTTTCGTATGTACCAAAGAATTCTAATCCTTTGTACTTTAAGAATGGATTCACCATTATGGCAGAAATTTGATTAGTTAAATTAGGATTGTAACGTCCAGATCTAAAATTATTCTTAGGAGTTGCATCTTCATCTTCTAATACTAAATAATATCTCGAACCTGTGCGGTCAGCACTATATAAGTAAGATCTTCTGACTGCTCCTGTATTGTATAATGATCCTGTTAATCTGAATCTAAAATCATCATTGATTTGCTTATCATATCCTAATTTAGCCAATAATGATGCTCCACCAGTATCTGGGTTGGCAACATCTTGATTAAGCTTACCATTTGTAAAGCCAACCATTCCTAAAAATCCATCTCTTTGATAATACAACTCCGCTCCTACCTCAGTTGTAAACGCATCCATTATCAAGTTACCTACAAATGGGTTATAAATAGCCTGTGAGTTATCAGATCTTCTAAAATGAGCATCACCATAGTTGTTTTCCATATGCCCTATCTTAAGTGTTGCATATTTCATGAAATCTTCCATAAAACCTTCACTTACAAAGTCTAGCCTATCAATCTGAATGTATCCACCCTTTACATAAGGCTCTGGATGGTGACGTGAAGATAAATATGTTCTTAGATGCATGCGCATGCCGTTAAGTATAACTACATCCAAATCTAAATTAGCCGTTGCTAAGTTAAAATTAGTGCCTATTTCCTTTAAGGGAACAGCGCCCGAATTTTCATGATCTAATCCTTGTAATTGCAAGGTTGATGATCCACCGATTCTTACATTAACACCATCAAAAGTAGTCACCGAATCTTTTGGTGCTTCAAATACATTGATGCCTCTTTGGTCTGGTTGCCTATAATTGTCCAGATCTCTATTTTGTGCATATATTCCTAAACTTAAGAATAACGCAAATACTGATAAAATAATTTTTTTACTTGATTTCATAATGAGCTGTGTTTAGTATTTATAATTTTATAATTTAATTGGTTTGAAATACGGATTTATAGGTGATAGTAATTTCGTTGCCAGTTTTAATTGTACCGAGTAAAGCTTTTGGAGGGTCAATTTCAAAATCGGTCATAAGAATATCTTTTTTACCGTTGATTTTTATTAAATCTCCTTCAATTATAACCTCTAAATTGAGGTCCACGTTTTTGGAAACTCCAGTCACAGTTAAGGTTCCATTAACTGAAATGGTATACGTGTTTAAATCTTTCTTAACTGATGTGTTAGTTTTTTTATATTCAAAAATTATGTCCTTGTACTTATCTGTTTT
>JABDIQ010000243.1 GCA_013003655.1 Winogradskyella sp.
AATTCTAAGAACACAACATCTAATAAACACACAAATAGTGAGAACAAGAGCGCTTTGGTAAATGGTAAGTCAAATACCGTTACTCAAAACACATCTGGAGATGACACCAATTCTTTAAATAATTCGACGGAAATAAATTCAGAGACTCTTGCAAAAACCAATAGTAAGGTAACCTCTAATGACACTTTAAAAACGGACCAATTAAATAAGGCTGATACTAAAGTTGCTGACACTAATAACCCTTTAAACAACACAGGTGAAGATAAAACTGAAACACAAATAGATGAGAAAGAAATAAATTCACCTACGAATTCTATTGAAACTGCAATTGCCGAAGCAAACCCTATTAATGAAAAAGAAAAAGAGAACCAAGACAGGTGGAGCATTGCGCCCAGTGTTGCACCTGTTTATTACAATTCATTAACTAGTGGTTCTACTATTGGAAGTCAATTTAATACCAATAGTAGCAGTAATGATATAAATATGAGTTATGGACTCAAAGGATCTTATGCCTTGTCTAATTCACTCAAATTAAGAGCAGGCATTAACGTGGTAAATCTAAATTACACGACTAATGATGTTATTGTTTACTCTGGATCAGGTGCTGCAGCAAGAGGTGTAACTGGCCAATCTAATAATATAGTGCTAAGACCAGAAATGTCTTCAGTAACCATTTTAAGCAGAACTATAATTAATAGTGACTCAGCACCAGAGATTGTTAACACCAAGTACAACGGCACATTAGATCAGCGATTTAGCTATATAGAGCTTCCACTAGAGTTAGAGTATGAGGTAATTGACGCCTCAATTAATCTAAACGTTATTGGAGGTTTTAGTGCGTTGTTTTTAAACTCAAACGAAATATATGCTGATATTGAAGGAACGAATACTCTAATTGGTGAGTCAAATAACATTAATAATACTAGTTATACAGCAAATTTTGGCATTGGGCTTAGTTACGGTATTACAGAACATTTAAATCTAAATCTAGAACCTACATTTAAATATCAGATCAACGGATTTAATAATACGTCCGGTGATTTTCAACCGTTTTTTGTAGGGTTATATTCAGGTATTAGTTTTAAGT
>JABDIQ010000245.1 GCA_013003655.1 Winogradskyella sp.
GTTACCATAGGATATAAGGCCGCACCATCTTTAAAGCCAAGTTTCTCAGCATTCTCAATGGCCTTTTGTAAATGATTGTACCTATACGCTAATAAATTTCGAGCTACTGATTGATCTTTGGTTGCCATATAAAATGGAATACAATACGCCTCGGTATCCCAGTAAGTGCTTCCGCCATACTTTTCACCAGTAAATCCTTTAGGGCCGATGTTAAGCTTAGCGTCTGTGCCTAAATACGTTTGATTAAGATGAAATATATTAAATCTTATACCTTGTTGTGCTTTAACATCGCCTTCTATGGTGATATCTGCCATATCCCAAATCTTGGACCATGCGTCTTTTTGATCATTGAGTAAGCTGTTGAAACCCTTGGCTAACGCTTTATCTATTATCGATTTGGCGGCATTTACAAGCTCATATTTGTCGTGATTTCGGTCTACGGTGTAACCTCCATATTTGTGTATGGAAGCTGTTTCATTTTGTGAAACTTCTAAGGCGAAATTATGTGCTATGTGGGTTGACGATTTTTCTACAGCTGGCTGTACATGTTGTTCTTTCTCATTAAGGAACAATTGAGACTTCATAAATGTACAGGTATAAAAATCTGTTTTTAATGTTTTAGCTTGTATAAAAGCATTGCCATTTTCTTCAGTAACACTATGTGTGTCCCAAAATTTATGATCCCAATTTGTGTCTTCGTTGGTGATACTGCTGTCTAAATACGACTGAAATTTAATAGTAGCATCAGCATTTAGAGGAGTTACCTCATAATTAATAACACCCAACTCATCCAATACTAGACTTAGGAATCGTTTTGAAGTTACTTTTACAGTGATATCGTTTTGCAATGTCGCAGTAAAACTTCGAGATAGCCATCCCTCTTTCATATTGAGTTCTCGCCTAAAGTCTTTAACATCTTTACACTTAAAGAGATCTAGTGGTTCGTCATTAACAAAAACATTAATTCCTATCCAGTTAGGCGCATTCAAAACTTTAGCAAAGTACTCTGGGTAACCATTTTTCCACCATCCTACACGTGTTTTGTCAGGGTAATACACACCTGCTATATAGCTTCCTTGAAATGTAGGGCCCGAATATTGTTCTTCAAAATTGGCACGCTGACCCATGGCACCATTTCCGATACTAAAAATACTTTCAGAAGATTTAACATGATCTGGATTAAATCCTTCTTCTATAATTGACCAATTATCTGGTTGTATATAATCTAAATTCATTGTAATTATTAAGCTTGGAACTATTCGGTTCTTAAAGTTATCTATTAATTAAATTTTCAATAAATGCATTATCTATCTCTGTGAAATCCTTAAATATATAATCTGCGTGTCCTAAGATGTCTTTACTACCAATACCTATAGATATCATATTGGCAATGTTTGCAGCTTCAACACCGGCAACAGAATCTTCGAAAACAATACATGCTTCTGGATCAACATTTAGTTGCTTAGCTGCAATTAAAAAAACTTCGGGATCTGGTTTTGCCTTTGAGACATCATTGCCGTCAACTATAGCATTAAACTGATCTTTTAAATGAACCATATCTAATATAGTTCGCGCATTTTTACTTGCAGACCCAAGAGCAATTGGTTGATGATTTGCCTTTAAGTGTGCTAAAATTCTTGTGACATCAGGTAATATTTCATTCTCATTCATCTTAGAAATGTATGAGAGATAATCTTGATTTTTTTTATCTAAAAGTTCGCTAAATCTATCAGCTTCGATGGTTTTATTTCCCCATGATAAAATCTTTTCTAGAGAACGGACTCTACTAACGCCTTTTAACTGTTCGTTTTCGTGTTCTGAAAATTCTATTCCTAATTGTTTAGCCAATCGTTGCCATGCTAAAAAATGATACTTCGCAGTATCAACGATGACGCCATCTAGATCAAATATAAATCCCTTTCTTTTCATGAATTAAACTTTTTGCAGTTCTACAACATCATCCACATCGTCAACTTTTGCCACTAATAGCGCTGCGATAACAAAGGACACACCACTAACAATTAAGGCCA
This sequence comes from Winogradskyella sp., assembly GCA_013003655.1. GTDB lineage: Bacteria > Bacteroidota > Bacteroidia > Flavobacteriales > Flavobacteriaceae > JABDIQ01. The sequence goes on from JABDIQ010000245.1 coordinate 2,031, forward strand.
TCACTGGCTTGTCATCGTATAAGTATTTAACCATTGGGCCACCAATTAAGGCGTTGAGTATTTGAGGTAAAACAATAAAGAAATTAAATATGCCCATATATACACCCATTTTTCTGGCAGGAATAGAACCAGCCAGAATAGCGTAAGGCATGGCAAGAATACTTGCCCAAGCAATACCAACGCCGACCATAGATACTATGAGCCAATTTTTATCTGGCATAAAGAAAATAGATATAAGTCCTATTCCACCAATGATTAATGAATAGGCGTGTGTTTTTTTACGACCAATCTTTTTAGCTATGGCAGGCAAGAAAAATGCATAAACAGCAGATACTGCATTATACACTCCAAAAAGTATACCTACCCAGTCTCCAGCGTCTTGAAAGCCTTTACTACTCGTGTCTGATATTTCTAAGCCATATATATGAGAAGCTATAGCCGGTGTTGAAAACACCCACATACCGAATAAACCAAACCAGGAAAAGAATTGAACCCAAGCCAGTTGCTTCATTGTTTTTGGCATTTTTCTGAAATCAGAAAAAATGTTCATTAAACTTGAAGACTCATCTTCTGCTGCAGCATCACCTTCAAATTCGTGAATAAGTTCCATTTCTTCTGGTGAGTATTCTTTTGTGGTAACAACTGTTATAATGATACTTATCATGAGCACGGCAGCACCTACAACAAACGAGAGCAATAAATTAAGAGGGACTTCTCCCACCTTAGCTTCATTCATTACACCAAACCAATTGGTTAAAACATAGGGCAACCATGATCCAATTACTGCGCCAATACCAATGAGAATTGTTTGTACACTAAAGCCAAGCGTACGTTGGTCTGATGGCAATACATCTGCTACTAGAGCTCTGAATGGTTCCATAGCGATATTAAACGATGCGTCCATGATCATCAACATCCCAGCGCCGACCCAAAGGGCTGGCATAAATGCCGTGAACATATCTGAGTTTGGCATTAGAATTAGACCCAATGAGGCCAAAATTGCACCAACTAAAAAGTAGGGTCTACGCCTACCAAGTTTAGTCCAGGTTCTATCACTATAATGACCAATAATGGGTTGTACTATAAGACCTGTGAGTGGCGCTACTATCCAAAACCAAGATAGCTCATGTACATCTGCACCAAAAATTTGAAGAATTCTACTTGCATTGGCATTTTGCAATGCAAATCCCATCTGCACTCCTAAAAAACCGAAACTTAAATTCCAGATTTCGAGGAAACTCAATTTACGCTTTTGCATAATAGTATGTTTAAGTTTATACTATTCTGACAAGCTCTGCTTATCAAAACTTATGTGTTTAAGAAGTGAAAATATAAGTTTTGAATCTTGGTAAAGATAGTAAAGATTTTAGATTACCAAAGTTAAATTTTAAATGGTTGTTTCGCGTTCTACCAATTCGGTTTCTATAACAACGGTACTAAAAGTTTCTTCTTCGGTTTCTGTCTGATCTTCTAATTTATCGATAAGTAGTTCGGCGGCTTTTTCACCCATCAATTTGCCATGTTGACTTACGGTAGTGAGGCTAGGCGTGGAATGTTTAGACAAAACTCCATCGGTAAAACCAATAACCTGAAGATCTTCAGGTATTTTAATATTCAACTTTCTAGCTACTTTCATAGCACTCAATGCATAAAGTTCGTTCACAGCAAACACACCATCTATGGTTTTATTGTCTTTAAATAACTGTTCTATTTCATTTTCCAAAGCAGCTAGATTATGTTCCATATCCAAGGAATCGTCTATTTTAAGTATAAGACTAGATGTTAATGGCATCTTATTATTTTCTAATGCTTCTAAGTAGCCTTGTGTTCTTAAACGACCTACATTAATATAGTCTTTGGTGGTAATTATGGCTATCGATTTGCATCCATTTTCAATAAGCTTGGTAACTGCTTTTTTAGCACTTTTAAAATCATCAACTATAACTTTGTCACATTGAATCTCATTAGCTACGCGATCAAACATTACAATAGGCATGCCTTGACTCATCGTTTCATTAAAGTGATGGTAATCTTGCATCAATAAAGTTTCCTTAGAAATGGATAAGATAAATCCGTCAATACTACCATTAGCTAGCATTTCCATATTTATGACTTCTTTGGAAAAAGACTCATTAGACAAACCAATAATAACATTATATCCTCTTTTATTAGCAACAGTTTCAACACCTTGAATCACTTTTGAAAAGAAATGATGTACTATTTCAGGAATAATAATTCCAATAGTATTGGTCTTCCTATTTTTAAGGCTAAGGGCAATATTATTTGGTCTGTAATTATATAGCTTTGCAAAGGCCTGAACCTTCTGTTTAGTGTCTTCACTTATTTCTGCGCTATTACGCAATGCTTTTGACACTGTTGAGATGGAAACATCTAGTTCTTTTGCTATTTGCTTTAGCGTTATTTTTCGCTTCATAAATAAAGGTGCGTTCTAATTTGGACGAAGATAATTCAATTTTAACACTTTCAAATTATTAATATCTTAATTAAGGCTTGTTTTTTATAAGGATTACTCATATTTTCGTGTATTCTCCATTTTCTTAAAAATATGTGAAAAAGTTTTTAACACGAAAACGTTTTCGGTGGTTTGAAAACATAATTTAACACTAAGAACACATTAATTTTATATAGATTTAACCACAAGAAGTGAAAATATAAACTATTAACTAAGCAATTAACTTAAAAATATTGTATGAAAACATTCTTAAATGCTTTACTGTTTACGATCCTATTAGTACCAGCAACATTGTTTGCGCAATCAACGGTAACAGGAACCGTAACAGATCAAGCTAACGGTATGCCTTTACCAGGTGTAAACGTAATTGTAAAAGGCACAAGTCGTGGTGCTTCTACTGATTTTGATGGAAAATACTCCTTAGAAGTCAGCAATGGTGAAATCCTAGTGTTCTCTTACCTTGGGTTTACCAATCAAGAAATAACCTATACAGGTCAATC
>JABDIQ010000283.1 GCA_013003655.1 Winogradskyella sp.
AGATTTGCTGTATGTCATTCATTATAGACTCCTCGGTGAAAGACTTGGTTTTGAGTCTATTTAATTTTTCTTCAATATTTGTTCTTTTCAATAGCATTTTTTTCTTTTTTGTTAAAATTAATCACTGAACAACGGAATTGCAAGTATTTAACAATCGTGTTTAAGAAACATCTTAAATATGGTTATTTTTAAAGGAGAAGTTTCAACAAAACTATGATCAGGCATTAAACAAAAATGGTATTCGGTAAACAAAAAAATCCTCCAATAAGGAGGATTTTTATTAGTTATCTATGGCACCTAACACTCTTTGCATAAATGTGTTGAGTGCTTCCTTTTGAGAAATCTCTTTTTCTTTCATCAAACTCCTCACTTCAAGGGCGCCGTACATGTTAGAGATTAATTCACCAATCACATCCAATTCTTCATCCTTTAAGGATGGTACTTCGGTAAGATTCTCTAAAGTCTCAATCGTCTCATTGATATAATCCTCGTCGTTGTCTTCAATAAATTGAGACAAATGTTTAATTACTGGTAACTTCATTTACGAGGTCTTTTAAAATTTCAAATTTGTTAGTCTGTACCTGATTTTTAAACTCACCTTTTTTAAAGGTTGCAAACGTAGGTAGGTTATCTACCGTAGCTAATTTCCTTGATTCTGGAAATTTTTCTGCATCAGCAAGAATGAACGTTACGTCATTATTTTCGGTAGCCAGTTTTTTAAACTTAGGCTTCATGATGCGGCAATTACCGCACCATGACGCTGAATACTGTACCACAACAGTTTCATTTCCGGTGATTATATCATTTAAATTATCTGCTTCTAACTCTTTTAACATAGCCTAAATTTTAAATATTAATTTAATGAAAGGTAAGCCGCCGTATCTTTTAAAGTTGCTTTCATAGCATCTTTTCCTTCTTCCCAGTTTGCAGGGCAAACCTCTCCTTTTTCCTGTACGTGTGTGTACGCATCAATTAGTCTTAGATACTCATTGACATTGCGACCTAACGGCATGTGGTTTACGCTTTCATGTACAACTGTTCCTACTTCATCGATGATATATGTTGCTCTATAAGTTACATTATCACCTTCAACTTGCACAAGTCCAGTTTCGTCATCATACGTTTCATTAGTGATATCTAAAATACCTAATGCATTTGAAAGATTTCTATTACTATCTGCAATGATTGGATAGGTAATTCCTTCAATACCACCATCATCCTTTGGCGTGTTTAACCATGCAAAATGTACTTCAGGAGTATCACAAGATGCACCTATTACGATAGTGTTTCTTTTTTCAAACTCTTGCATCGCATTTTGAAACGCATGTAATTCAGTTGGGCACACAAATGTAAAATCTTTAGGGTACCAAAACAAAAGCACTTTTTTCTTATTTTTCTGAGCTTCTTCTAATACATTCAATTTAAATGTATCGCCCATTTCATTCATAGCATTTACACTAATGTTTGGAAATTTTTTACCTACTGTTGTCATATTTTTAAACTTTAATTATTTTTAATTCTGTAGTACAAAATTAGAAAGGCAGCAAGCATTATTAAAGGTTGTAAGATTGAATAAACTAATGTGAATATAAGAGAATCTTATGCTTTTAAAATTGTAAGAAATTATTGAACAATTCGTAAATTTAAAAGCTCTTATTTACGATTTATTTATAAAGTGATTCAAGACGTTGCTATTTTCTGAATTGTTAGATTTAGATTTTTACAAGAACTATCAATTTTTGAACAGACACAGTAAAAAGTAACTTTATTATAAAATTTTGAAGGAATACAAACTATTTTCACGGTTGTCAACTATTATTATTCACAAAGAGTATCATAACGATATTCTATTCTTAAATAAACATATTGTATAAACACATTCACAGCATCACTTTTTTATGTTTAAATTTGTGTAAGTCTGATATTTAAATCTAAAATATATATGGAAAGCAAAGGTAATTTTGGCATTAACGATAGTGATGCCTCTCAATGTCCATTCTTAAGTGGAAAGCAAAAAACCGTTGGTGGCGGTGGCGTTAAAAACAGAGACTGGTGGCCTAACGAACTAAAATTAAACATATTACGTCAGCATGCACCAAAGTCAGACCCAATGGGAGATGATTTTGATTATGCAAAAGAGTTTAATAGTATCAATTTTGCAGAACTTAAACAAGATGTATTAAATCTTATGACAGATTCTCAAGATTGGTGGCCTGCGGATTATGGCCACTACGGAGGGTTTATGATCCGAATGGCTTGGCATAGCGCAGGAACTTACAGAGTAGGTGATGGTAGAGGTGGAGCAGGAACTGGCAATCAACGTTTTGCACCAATCAATAGTTGGCCAGATAATGGAAATCTAGATAAAGCCCGATTATTATTATGGCCAATAAAAAAGAAGTATGGAAGAAAGATCTCTTGGGCTGATTTAATGATTTTAGCAGGAAATTGTGCGTTAGAATCGATGGGATTCCCAACGTTCGGATTTGCAGGAGGTCGTGAAGATATCTGGGAACCAGAGCAGGATGTATATTGGGGAAGCGAAACAGAATGGGGTGCAAATGAAGATCGTTATGACGAAAACCGAAATTTAGAAGATCCACTAGCCGCAGTAATGATGGGTTGGATTTACGTAAATCCAGAAGGACCAAATGGTAATCCAGATCCAATAGGATCTGCACATGATGTTAGAGAAACGTTTGGGCGTATGGCTATGAATGATGAAGAAACGGTGGCGTTGGTTGCTGGAGGGCATACCTTTGGTAAAGCACATGGTGCAGCAGATCCAGGTAAATACGTTGGACCAGAACCACATGGAGCACCGATTGAGCAAATGAGTATGGGCTGGAAAAACACCTATAATACTGGTGTATTGGATGATGTCATCACTAGTGGTATTGAAGGTGCTTGGACACCCAACCCTACGCAATGGGATGCAGATTATTTTGATGTACTCTTAAATTATGATTGGGAGCTTACAAAGAGTCCTGCTGGTGCACATCAATGGACACCAACTAAAGAATCTAAAGCAAGAATGGCACCTAAAGCAGGCGATCCAAACGGGAAACAAGCATTAATGATGACAACAGCAGATATTGCTCTTAAAACAGATCCTGCTTATCTAGAAATATCAAAACGATTCCATAAAGATCACAAAGCTTTTGAAGACGCATTTGCTCGGGCTTGGTACAAGCTTACCCACAGAGATATGGGGCCAATTGATCGCTATTTAGGACCTGAAGTGCCTTCAGAAGAATTGATATGGCAAGACCCAATACCAAAAGTAAATTACAAATTGAGTGATGCAGATATAGAATCATTAAAGAAAATGATTTTAGCATCTGGTCTTACAGTATCAGAGTTGGTAAAAACAGCTTGGGCTTCAGCGTCTACATATAGAAATTCTGATAAGCGCGGTGGTGCCAATGGTGCACGACTTAGATTAGAACCACAGCGCAGCTGGCCAGTTAATAACCCAAAAGAATTAGATAAAGTCCTTAATGTTTATGAAACTATTCAAAAACAGTTTAATGGTACGGTTTCTATGGCAGACTTAATTGTTTTAGGAGGAGTTGCTGGAGTAGAAGAAGCAGCTAGAAAAGCTGGTCGTAATATAGCCGTTCCTTTTTCACAGGGAAGAGGTGATGCTACTCAAGAGCAAACAGATATTGAGCAATTTAATTACTTAAAGCCTCTTGGTGATGGTTTTAGAAATTACGTCAATCCAAATATAGACGTTGCCGCTGAAGACCTCTTAGTAGATAAGGCTAATTTAATGTCGCTTTCTATTCCAGAGATGGCTGTTCTAGTAGGTGGACTAAGAGTGTTAGGTGCAAATTTTGACGGTTCGCAGCACGGTGTTTTTACTGATAAGGTAGGAAGTCTGACTAATGATTTCTTCAAGAATTTGGTGGATATGACTTATACGTGGAGCGCAAAATCTGACGACAACAAACTGTTTGAAGGTCGCGATCGCAGAACCGGAAAAGTTGTATTTACAGGAACACGTGCAGATTTAATTTTTGGTTCTAATACCGAATTAAGAGCTGTAGCAGAAGTTTATGCAGCAGATGATGCTGAAGAAAAATTTGTAAATGATTTTGTAAACGCATGGATTAAAGTGATGAATTTAGATCGTTTTGATCTTAAATAAATTATATTAAAATGATTTTTAAAGAGGAATGTATTTTAAGAGTGCATTCCTCTTTATGATTTAAATAATATAACAAATGAATGCAGAAGAGTTATTTTTTGCTACCATACAGTCTGGGAATAAAGACAATGTAAAAGCACAAATAGAAACGAATCCAGAAATTGTTAATTCAAAAGATTCAAGAGGATTTACACCATTAATTTTTGCAACATATTTTAATCAAATTGATATTGCGAAAATCCTACTGCATAATAATGCGCAAATTGATGCTAAGGATGTCTCAGGTAATACAGCGTTAATAGGTGTTTCCTTTAAAGGGAATATTGAAATTGCTAAGTTATTGTTAGATCACAATGCCAATATAAATGCACAAAATCACCAAGGAATCTCTCCTTTGATATATGCTTCTATGTATAATCAATTAGAAATGGTGAAATTTTTGCTTAAAAATAAAGCAGATACCTCACTTAAGGATAAAAGTGGAAAAACGGCTTTAGATTATGCTATAGAAAAAGAAAACGAGGATGTCATAAATCTGTTATCAGTTATTGAATGACAGGTTCAGTTTTATGGCTTGGCAACATTTTTAGTTTAATAGCAAACGCCGCAAACAATAAGGTCATAAACGGACTAATTATACTAAAAAACGCATAAGGAATATAGGCTGTTGCTCCTGCATAACCGAATAATACTTTTGAGTGATAAGCACCGCAAGTGTTCCATGGTATAAGCACCGAGGTTACCGTACCCGAATCTTCTAACGTTCTACTTAAATTTTCTGGAGCTAATCCTTTATCTTCATAAGCTTTCTTAAACATTTTACCCGGCACAACAATGGCTAAATATTGATCTGAAGCCGTTAAGTTTAGTGCTAAGCAACTGGCAACTGTACTTGCAAATAGACCAAAAACGCTACTCGCCATTTTTAGTAACGAATCTGTAATTCGCTCTAAGGCACCAATAGCATCCATTACGCCACCAAAAACCATAGCACAAATAATTAACCATATCGTACCAAGCATGCCTTGCATACCACCAGCTGTAAATAAATCATTTAATTCTTTACTACTCGTTGTTACAGAAGTGTCTACTGTTAATGCATTCATTACACCTTTATAACCAGATTGAAATGTAAGTTGATCTGCTCCTGCAATATTGGCCACGATATCGGGTTGAGCGATTAAAGCTGTAACACCACCTAGTAAAGCGCCCAATAATAAAGCAATTAGTGGAGGTGTTTTTTTAATTATCATTACAATGACCAAAGCAGGTACTATAAATAACCAAGGGCTAATAGTAAATGCGCCCTCAATAGCAGTTAATTTATCAGCAATTACTGGTGATCCTGAGGTGTCTAGATTAAGTCCTATAACTGTAAAAATAAGTAGTGTTATAATGATTGTTGGTATTGTTGTAAGCGCCATATACTTAATGTGCGAAAATAATTCGCCTCCTGCCATTGCAGGAGCAAGATTAGTTGTATCGCTTAAAGGAGACATTTTATCACCAAAATACGCACCAGATAGGACAGCTCCAGCAGTCATACCAACAGATATGCCTAAAGATTCACCTATGCCAACTAAGGCTATACCTACTGTGGCAGACGTCGTCCAGCTGCTACCTGTGGCAATAGAAATTATGGCGCATATTATAACACAAGCTGCTAAAAAGATAGTTGGACTTAAAATTTGGAGTCCGTAATAAATCATAGTTGGTATAATGCCGCTAATCAACCATGTGCCGGCGAGAGCACCAACCATAAGTAATATTAATAATGCACCTGTTGTTGACCTTACATTTTCAGAAACCTCTTCTAACATTTTTGTATAAGGAACTTTATTAAAAAAACCGACGATTGCTGCAACTGCAGCTCCCATTAATAAAATAAATTGATTACTTCCGCTTAAGGCGTCATCACCAAACACAAAAATATTATAAGCCAACATGCCAACTAATACTATTACAGGTATAAGAGCTTCCCAAATATTAAGTTCTTTGTTGCTGACTATTTTTTGATTTCCAGTTTTAATCTCTGAAAGATTTTTATCATCTTGCATTAATAAGTAATTTTGATTCGTAATGTTACGATTTTGATGTGCCAATTGCAAATACTGCTTATGTCTTTTAACTACAACCACTATTGGATTCATTAACTCAGATTGTATTAGGTGCTGCCTGCGGCGAAGCTGTGCTCGGGAAGAAAATAGGAAATAAGGCTCTGTTATTTGGAGCTATTGGTGGCACCATACCAGATCTCGATGTATTTGTTGGTAGATTGTTATTTAATAACGAAATACAAACCATGGCTTTTCACCGTGGTTTTATGCACTCTATACTATTTTCCATTTTGGGCGCTTTTGTCTTAGGTTGGCTTTTTCATGTCTTGTATAATAACGGGCGACGAAAGCATCAAACAACCAGACAGAACTGGATGATCTTATTTTTTCTAGCCTTATTTACGCATCCACTCTTAGATAGCTTTACACCTTATGGAACGCAGTTGTTTGCGCCATTTAGTAATTACAGAGTAGCACTAAATACTATATCTGTGGTAGACCCACTTTACACTGTGCCTTTTCTTATATGTTTAATCATCGTTATGTTTTACAACAGAATTTCACGAATGCGAAAGCGATGGTTAAAGTATGGTCTCGCTATAAGCACCTTTTACTTGTTCTTAACTTGTGTGAATAAACTGTACATAAATAGTATCTATAAATCTTCACTTGAAGAAAGTGCAATAACGTACACTCAATTTCAAACACAACCAACTATTTTTAACAACATCTTATGGTATGGTGTTGCGGAATCGGAGACCAGCTATTATTTAGGTTTCTATTCATTGTTTGATAAATCCAATAGACTAAAAGAGTGGATAACAATTGAAAAAAACCATGAGAAATTAAATCTGCAACATCCTGATATTACAACACTATCTTGGTTTAGTAAGGGTTATTTTAATGTTGTAGAATTAGAAAATGAAGGTGAGTATATGTATAACGATCTAAGATATCCACCCTTGATCATGGATGAGCCAAAATCTTCAGTTTTTACATTCAAAATACAGCAAATTGAAGAGCGCTGGGATATGGTTCCTTTTGAATCTAAATTTTCTGACGAAGCCACTTTTAAGAACTCCATGCAGCTCATGTTTGCGCGATTACGAGGCATTGATTGAACAAGTTGCTAAAAATTCACTTATAAAATATTTAATTCTTTCATGCAATTGTGCATCATTTTAAATGTGCGTTCAATATCTGCATCAAGACCTATAGAAAACCGAATTAAACCTTCGGTTAAACCGAGTTCTAATTGTTCGTCTTCAGGTATT
>JABDIQ010000300.1 GCA_013003655.1 Winogradskyella sp.
GCACCTGCGTTTATACGCATGATCCATAATGCACGAAATGTTCTTTTTTTGTTTCTTCGGTCTCTATACGAATATAACATCGCTTTATCAACCGCATTTTTTGCTACTGTCCAAACGTTTTTACGTCTTCCAAAGTAACCCTTTGCTTGCTTTAGAACCTTTTTTCTACGGGCTCTTTTTGCTACTGAATTTACTGATCTTGGCATTTTTTAATTGTTTTTGTAGAAGGCGATCACTGATGTGATACTTGCTAAATTATTTTGCCTTACTCCATGGATTATACTTAATTTAACCTGTTGCTAAATAAATGTTACTTTAAACGTAACATGAGTTTAACATTGTTCTCGTCAGCCGCATGCACCGTAGTGTCATGTGTTAATGCTAACTTTCGCTTTTTAGATTTTTTAGTCAATATATGACTCTTAAAAGCGTGCTTTCTCTTAATTTTTCCGGTGCCAGTTAGTTTAAAACGTTTCTTAGCACTAGATTTTGTTTTCATTTTAGGCATTTCTTTCCTTTTTTATTACGTTTCGCTATTTCTATTTATTTTTTTTAGGTGCAATGAACATTGTCATTCTTTTTCCTTCTAATCTTGGCATTTGTTCTACTTTTCCAAACTCTTCAAGATCTTGAGCTAATCTTAATAATAATATTTGCCCTTGTTCTTTAAACACTATAGATCGTCCTTTGAAAAACACAAATGCTTTTAATTTGGCACCATCTTTTAAAAACTTTTCAGCATGTTTCTTCTTAAACTCATAATCATGATCATCAGTTTGAGGGCCAAATCTAATTTCTTTTATAACAACCTTAGTTGCCTTAGACTTTAATGCTTTTTCACGTTTCTTCTGCTCATAAAGAAACTTTTTATAATCCATGACTTTACAAACAGGCGGTTCAGCATTAGGAGATATTTCAACTAAGTCAAGACCTTGTTCATCAGCAATTTCTATAGCTTGTTTAATATTGTAGATACCAATATCTACATTATCACCAACTAATCTGACTTTCTCAGATTTAATCTTTGAGTTTATTCTGTGCTGATCTTCTTTATTTACTCTTCGAGAATAATTATTCCTGTTTCTACGTATTGCTATGGCTTATAATATTTTAATTAAACGTTTATTGTTTGAAAGTTTTTAAGCTTTCGTTAATTCTTTTCTTAACTATTGATACAAACTCAGTTGCATTTACCGTGCCAACATTTTCGCCTCCATGCGCTCTCACTGTTATTGTTTCATTCTCAGCTTCCTGCTCTCCCACAATGATCATGAAAGGGTATTTGCTTAATTCAGCCTCCCGAATTTTCTTACCAATGGTCTCGTTCCTGTTATCAACAAGGGCGCGAATTTCGTTATTTTCTAGCAAATTTAAAACTTTTTCAGAGTATTTTTCATATTTCTCACTTATAGTAAGGATGATAGCTTGCTCTGGAACGAGCCATAACGGAAAATTACCGCCTGTATGTTCTAACAGAATTGCCACAAATCGTTCCATACTTCCAAAAGGAGCTCTATGGATCATGACTGGTCTGTGAAGTTCATTATCACTGCCTTTATAAGTTAAATCGAAACGCTCCGGAAGATTATAATCTACTTGAATTGTTCCTAATTGCCAACTTCTGCCTAAAACATCCTTTACCATGAAATCTAATTTAGGTCCATAAAATGCAGCCTCACCTTCAACAACAATATAATTTAGTCCTTTATCATTAGCCGCATTAAGTATGGCATTTTCAGCTTTATCCCAGTTGTCTAAACTACCTATATATTTATCTGGATTGTTAGGGTCCCTAAGTGAAACTTGAGCTGTAAAGTCTTTAAAGCCCAATGAACCAAAGACATAAAGTACTAAATCTATAACGTCTTTAAATTCTTTATCTAGTTGGTCTGGTGTGCAAAACAAGTGTGCGTCGTCTTGGGTAAAACCCCTCACGCGTGTTAATCCATGTAATTCTCCACTTTGTTCGTAACGATATACGGTGCCAAATTCTGCAAAGCGTTTAGGTAAATCTTTATAAGACCAATTACCATTATTATATATTTCACAATGGTGTGGACAATTCATTGGTTTTAGCAAGAATTCTTCGTCTTGCTTTGGTGTTTGTATAGGTTGAAAGCTATCTTGTCCATACTTAGCATAGTGGCCTGAAGTAACATATAATTCTTTCTGTCCTATATGAGGTGTTACAACCATCTCATAACCAGCCTTCTTTTGGGCCGCTTTTAAAAAATTCTCTAATCTTTCGCGTAAAGCAGCTCCTTTAGGTAGCCAGAGCGGTAAGCCTTGTCCAACTTTTTGAGAAAAGGTGAATAATTCTAGTTCTTTACCTAATTTTCTATGATCTCTTTTTTTAGCCTCTTCTAATAATTGTAGATATACTGTAAGTTCTTTTTGTTTTGGAAAGGAAATACCATAAACGCGGGTTAGTTGTTTGTTGCTTTCATCACCTTTAAAATAGGCGCCAGCTACGCTCATTATTTTTACGGCTTTTATTAATCCTGTATTTGGAATATGGCCACCTCTACACAAGTCTGTAAAGGTAGAATGATCACAAAATGTAATATCACCATCTTCAAGGTTTTCAATGAGGTCTACCTTATATTCATTTTTTCCGTTGTAATATTCAAGTGCATCAGATTTTGAAACAGAACGCATTATAAAATCATGCTTCTCTCTTGATATTTCCAGCATTTTGTTTTCTATGGTCTTAAAATCATTTTCTGAAATTACATCATCACCTAAATCAACGTCATAATAAAATCCATTTTCAATGGCTGGTCCCACCCATAATTTAACGTTAGGATATAATTCCTCTAATGCTTGCGCTAAAACATGAGCAGTAGAATGCCAAAATGCTTTTTTGCCTTCATCATCTTTCCATGTATATAAAACTAGTTCCCCATCTTCGGTTAATGGAGTTGATGTTTCTATCACAGTATTGTTATATTTTGCTGAAATTACATTTCTTGCAAATCCTTCACTAATATCTTTAGCGACATCTATCACGGTAATACCGCTTTTATAAGTTCTTACAGAACCATCTGGTAAAGTAACTTTAATCATGAATCAATAATAAAATTATAAGTTGACAAAGATAGAAGTATAAGATTACGCATCAAAATGGTAAGTGTTTAATTAATAAGATTAATTTATAATTAAATCGAGAACTAAACTGCACATCATTAATGAGTTATAAAAAACATTAAAAAAACATTATAAAATGTTGTTTGCAAAATAAAAATGTATGGTATATTTGCGCCCTTGTTTATAAAAATTGATAGAACAACTGTTGATTAAATAAAGGGCAAAAACCATTCTAAAATTTTTTACATAAAGAATGTTGTAGGAAATAAAAAAGGGTTTTATATTTGCACCCGCTAAACGCCTAAGGGATTTTAGCAGAGTAAAGAAATAAGTTCATTAACATATTGAAT
>JABDIQ010000311.1 GCA_013003655.1 Winogradskyella sp.
GTCATTTAAAATGTTTGCTGATAACTGCCTGAATTTGTTTTTACAAATTTCAAAATTATTGAATTAAGAACAGAAGTTTTGCCCATAGAAATTTCATATAGACCTGTTTCTGTATTTAGGTAGTTAGAAATAGATATAAGGTATCTAAAAACACCTTGTGTACTAGTAGGTTCAGATGTGGTATTTGCAATGACTAAATCATTTGTATTATCATACAAATAAAATGATTCTCCACATGGACAGAGTAATCTTTCATTAGGCGGTGGACATGGACAAAGTTTTGTTACTGAAGGTTCTCCATCTAGATTAGTAATATGATTTTCCACAATTGTTTGTTGTAGGCTAGTTAAAAAAGCTGTACCTGTATCTCCTAATTGGTCAGCAATAATATTTAAATGTGTGTGTACTGTTGTGCTCATGGTAAATTTTGATTTTAAGAATGAATAAGTTATTGCTGCAAATGTAGATCCTAGTAAAAGGGCTGCAACAAAGGGTGATAGTTCAATGTTTTGAAACAGGAAATAGCCTATGGCTCCTCCTATGACAAAAGCGAGTGTTGTTAATGTAAATAATTTGGTTTGGTCCGGAGGTTTGGCCGAATTTCGGATTATTGGTTTATCTTTCATTGAGGTATTTGTTTGTTATTCTTATAAGAGTATAAAAACACAAATATGTTACCCTAAAATAGGGATATTTTTTTTACGAAACTATGAATCGCCTAATTCTAATGGGTTAGAATATTTATTTCACCTAAAGGGGTAACACTTTTAAACTAATACACACATATATAGTAACTACACTGGTCAATAGGGTTTTGTAGTAATTACTTCCGATTAATACTATACTAACTGATATTTGGAAAAGTAATGATCTGTAATAGAGATCATGATCCACATAAATTAGTATAGTTTACTATGCAATTAACTGATTAATTAGTCCCAGCCTCTGTGTTGGGACTATTTTACAGTTATATCCGTTTTCAACTAACCACTCTTATTCTGGAATTAGTACAAAAGTTAAAAATAAGATCCTTATGGAATTAACACTCAGAGAAAGAGAAGTCCTTTATTTAATTGCCTATGAATATTCTAATAAGGTAATTTCCAATATTTTAGATATAACTGAAAACACGGTTTCATCATACAGACGACGATTGTTTTTAAAATTTGCCACAAAAAACTCTGCTGGCTTGGTTAGGCGTGCGTTTGAAGAAGGTGTACTGCCAATTACCTATGATACCAAGATTATTGGTAAGCCATTATCAACCATCCTCAACAAATATATCTTAGGTTAAGGTGGCTCTTTCTAATTTAAATTATAAATTAGAGACAGAAATAGAAACATCCTTTGGGTTCTGATAACAAAAAATTAATTGAACGCGTTCGTGATAATGTTGCTTCTCGTAATGCAGCTATCAAAGAGATATATCAGGATCAAAAGATCAAGGACAGCATTTATTCATTCATTTTACAAAATGGTGGAACACAAGATGACGCACATGATATGTTTACGCATGCCATCATAGCCTTTGTTCAGCAATGCTATAGTCCTGTTTTCGAACTCAAACATCAATTAGGTACTTACCTCTATTCAATAGCCAGATATGCATGGATAAAAAAGCGAAAAAAAGATTCTAAAAATCTTGTCGTTGAATTGGATCATACCCACGAAGATTACGAACCCAGCTGCGAAGAAAAGATAATTGGTAACGAAAGACTCGGATTATTAAGAAAGGGGTTAACGCTTTTAGATGATAAATGCAAAGAAGTTATGACAATGTGGGCATCTCAACTAAAAATGCGCGAAATTGCTATAAGAATGAACTATGCTTCTGAACAAGTGGCAAGAAAGAAAAAACATCATTGTTTGAATAAATTAAAATCTATCCTTAAGGATATCTAATGGATCGCTATACACACATAGAATCATATTTGATGAACGTTTTATCTTCAGAAGATAAAGCGGCTTTCGAGTTGGAAATGTCACAAGATCCACAATTAAAAGCAGATGTCGAAGCACATGCCAAAATGAAGTCTGCTCTCGATGGGTTAGTAGAGCATGATGTCAAAGCTGTTCTTGATGCAGAAAATAATCAGACGGCTTCAGATCC
>JABDIQ010000319.1 GCA_013003655.1 Winogradskyella sp.
CATCTTCTCCATGTTGTTTAAAGAAATCGTCTTTGGGTGTTCTCGAGCTGCTTTTTGACTTTGTAAGACCAAAAAATCAGGACGATGCCACATCTTGTCTTTCAATCGTTTGTCTGAAATATTAATTTTGGATGCACTCGTTAAATCATCTTGAGTTCGATCCTTACTGAATAATTAGTGTTCTTTTTTGTTAGCGTAAATTTCTCTACGTAGAAAACGAGCGAGACAACTCGGAGATGTACTATACTTATATTGATAAACAGAATCTGTGTAACTGTCATTTTTTGCTGATTTATATCCAGGGGACATACTGTTTAAATAAATTTGTTTATCGTCTGAATCGTTATACTCTTCATCATAAATCTCTTCAGAATCAGATATTTCATAATCTAAAGATACCTCAGGTACTTCACTTAGTTGGTAATTATTAGAAGAACGAACCAATAAGCTGTCAACGTTATCTAAAGTTTCACTGAGTAATTGATCTAAATACTCAGAACTAAAATAAGGAGAACTACATGTACTATCCTCTGAATCATCAGAATCTGAAGAGTTGTTATCTAAACTAGTTTTTGCTCCAAATGTTTGACTGTTAAGAGATTCACTAGAACTAGGTCGACTAATTGGAGGGTTAACTCCAAACCCATCTATTGTTGAAGCTTCCACGCCTTCAATACTTCCTGACCGAATTTCTAAAGTAGATTTTAAAGCTTCAAAGGTTTGATTTTGTTCTTTTCTTGTTGTCAATATAGTTTTAGAACCTGTTTTAATTCGAATAGAATTCACATATTGATTTTTTATCGAAAACTGATTACCATCTGTAGATTCTTGATATGAATACGTTGTTTCCAAGTGTTTATCGTAATTAGCCAATAAATCAGCATTTGAATACATTCGGCCGTATCTGAATGCGTATCCATCAACAATCGCTACAAATGCGTTTTTCATAACTCGGATAACTCGACATTTTTTTAAAGGTGATAGTTTTTTAAAAATTCTCTTCATAAAAGAATAAGGATTAATTGTTTACTAAATTATTACAAACGATTTTATAGAGATATTACTAAAAAATTACTTTTTTTTTTAATTAGTAAGCTTTTAATTAAAAATACTATTTTGTTGGAACTAATTTTAATCAATTTTTATGTAGTCTAACCCCATTAAAAAAATTTCTAAACCTTCTTAGAAGGTTTAGAAATCTAAGTTAGATTTAACAAATTAACCGTTAACAGCTGGAGCTGTTAAAGCAACTGGTAATACTTCACCTGAAGCTAAATCTAATGGGAAGTTGTGTGCGTTACGTTCGTGCATTACTTCGATACCTAAATCAGCACGGTTGATAATGTCAGCCCATGTGTTGATAACACGACCTTGAGAATCAACAACTGATTGGTTGAAGTTGAAACCGTTTAAGTTGAACGCCATTGTACTAACACCCATAGCAGTTAACCAGATACCTAAAACTGGCCATAAAGCTAAGAAGAAGTGTAAAGCACGAGAGTTGTTGAATGAAGCGTATTGGAAGATTAAACGACCGAAGTAACCGTGAGCTGCAACGATGTTGTAAGTTTCTTCTTCTTGACCGAATTTGTAACCGTAGTTAGTAGATTCGCTTTCAGTTGTTTCACGAATTAAAGAAGAAGTTACTAATGAACCGTGCATAGCTGAGAATAAAGAACCACCAAATACACCAGCAACACCAGCCATGTGGAATGGGTGCATTAAAATGTTGTGCTCAGCTTGGAATACTAACATGAAGTTGAAAGTACCAGAAATACCTAAAGGCATACCATCAGAGAATGAACCTTGACCAATTGGGTATACTAAGAATACTGCAGAAGCTGCTGCTACTGGAGCAGAGAAAGCTACGAAGATCCAAGGACGCATACCTAAACGGTAAGATAATTCCCATTCACGACCCATGTAAGCTGCTACACCTAATAAGAAGTGACAAACGATTAATTGGTAAGGACCACCGTTGTATAACCACTCATCGATTGAAGCTGCTTCCCAGATTGGGTAGAAGTGCATACCGATAGCGTTAGAACTAGGGATAACTGCACCAGAGATGATGTTGTTACCGTATAATAATGAACCTGCTACTGGCTCGCGGATACCATCGATATCAACTGGAGGAGCTGCGATGAACGCGATGATGTAACAAGAAGTTGCTGTTAATAATGTAGGGAACATTAAACAACCAAACCAACCGATGTATAAACGGTTTTCAGTACTAGTAATCCAACCACAGAAACGTTCCCATAAAGAAACGCTTTCACGTCTTTCTAAAGTTGCTGTCATAAAAAAAATTTTTACAAATATAATTCTTCCCAAGTTATAAACTTGTTACTTATAATTATAAAACAGACGTATAATTT
>JABDIQ010000320.1 GCA_013003655.1 Winogradskyella sp.
TATATAAACCGAAGCTAAAAAATTGTTTGATTTAGACTGCAATATATCATCACTAAAAGCTAAACCAGGCGTAACCAATTCTGTAACACCACGTTTTACAATAGTTTTGGTTTGTTTTGGATCTTCAAGCTGATCGCAAATAGCCACCCGTTCACCAGCTCTAACTAATTTTGGCAAATAGGTATTTAAGGAATGATGAGGAAAACCTGCTAATTCTGTTTCACTATCACTACCTGCGCCTCGTTTGGTTAAAATAATATCCAGAATTTTGGCTGCTTTAATAGCATCCTCTCCAAAGGTTTCGTAGAAATCTCCAACTCTAAATAGCAATAGCGCATCAGGATATTTGGTCTTGATCGCATTGTATTGCTTCATTAACGGTGTTTCCTTTTTAGAAGATTTTGCCAAAGGTTGTTTAATTTTAATTCTATTTTTGTTGCCAAAGTAAGGGCTACTAAAGTAACCAAACCTCTTAGTTTAATAAAACCTTTCTTTAATAAGTTATTTACATTTAAGCAAAGATTTCAACATGCGAAAGCTAAAAAACAGCGAACTAGATCGTTTAGATTCCAATGAGTTTAAGTCGGCTAAAAAAACACCAATTCTTATTATTTTAGATAATATTAGAAGTCTTAATAATGTTGGGTCTGTTTTTAGAACCAGTGACGCCTTTTTAGTTGAAAAGATTTATCTCTGCGGAATTACAGGAACACCACCTCATAAGGATATTCATAAGACAGCCTTAGGGAGCACCGACTCTGTAGACTGGGAATATTATAAAAACACCTTAGATCTCGTAAATGAACTAAAAAATAAAGGCATTGAGGTGATAAGTATTGAACAGGCTGAAAAGGCCACGATGCTCAATGATTTTATACCAAAAGCTGGCGTTAAATATGCTTTTGTTTTTGGCAATGAAGTCAAAGGTGTTACTCAAGATGTTGTAAACCATTCTAATATGGTCCTTGAAATACCACAATATGGCACAAAGCATTCCTTAAATATCTCAGTAAGTGTTGGTGTTGTAATTTGGGATGTATTTAATAAACTAGGCAACTGATTAGTTGCAAATCTCTTCTAATATCCACAGATAGTCTGCTCTGTTTTTTATAAAATCTTTGTCTGATATATCAATAAGTTTAACATTGATGTCAGGTTGATTTCGTAAAAACTCTATATAACCTGCATTGATACGTTCTAGATAATCTTCGGTGATCTCATTCTCGTATTTACGGCCTCTCTTTTTAATATTGTGAAGCAAACGTTCTGTGTTTTGATACAGATAAACATACAAATCTGGCTTGGCAATGTCCTTGTAAACCTGAAAGAATAACTTCCTGTATAATCTAAACTCATCTCGAGGTAAAGTGATCTTTGAAAAGATTAAGGATTTATACACATCGTAATCACTTAAAATAAAGTCTTTAAATAAGTCTAGTTGCGACAAATCATCACTTATTTGCTGGTACCTGTCTGCCAAAAACGACATCTCTAAAGTAAACGCGTAACGGTCTGGTTCTTTATAAAACTTTGGCAAAAATGGGTTGTCGGCAAAACGCTCTAAAATTAACTTGGCATTAAAATCATGTGCAATTTTCTGAGTAAGACTGGTTTTACCTGCACCTATATTTCCTTCAATAGCAATGAAATTATAATCACTAAAATTATAGCGCTTTGCAGGATTTTTTAACCATATGTTTAATGGCTCTATTTGAGATTTATCGCTGCATTCTGCAACCAGTTCTTCTATAGTCTTGTTGAGTTTTGGATGAATAACAGCCTTTGCGATATCGTTTAAAGGTGCTAGAACGAATTTCCTATCTTGAAGCCTAGGATGAGGAATCGTTACTGATTTATCATCAATGATTTGATCATCATAAAGTAAAATATCAAGATCTATTTCTCTACTCTCATAAACATCCGATTTTTTTCGTACTCTGCCCAGCTGCTTTTCAATTTTAAGTAGTTGTGAAAGGACTTTCTTTGGCTTTAAACTGGTCTCAACCTTAACGCAGGCATTTAAAAAATCGTCACCATCAAAACCTTTGGCTGCGGTTTGGTATACCTTTGAAATAGACCTTATTAAACCAATCTCATTGTGGATGCATTGCAGAGCTTTTTGAAGGTGCTCAAACTTAAGACCTTTATTACTGCCCAAGGCTATAAAAACATTGTGGATTGGCGTCATAGGACTCGCAAAATAACTAAAACAAATTTTAATAGTTTATCTTTACCTCAACAATTTATTGACAAATTTAATGCAGGTAAAAGACAAACTTTTAGCACAACGCATCTACTTATTCTTAGGTGCGTTATTTATTACTTCCTTAGTAGTTTCTAATCTCATCTTTCAAAAATTCTTTTACTGGTACCCTGTTGACATTGAATTATTTGATATAAAATTATTTGAACTTTCAGTAGGTATTTTGCCTTATCCCATTACTTTTTTAATTACCGATCTAATAAGTGAGATCTATGGTAAAAAAAGAGCTAATGAGGTTGTAATGGCTGGTATTTTTGCATCATTCTTTTCTATGCTCATTATATATACGGCAAATTATGTGCCAGCCACTGCATGGTCACCTGTACAAGATGATATGTTCTCAACTGTTTTTGGCAGTACTGCTATTGCCGTGTTTGCTAGTATGATGGCTTATTTGTTAGCTCAATTTATTGATATTCATATTTATCATTTTTGGAAAAATTTTACAAAAGGCAAACATCTTTGGCTTCGTAATAATTTCTCTACATTCTCATCTCAGTTTGTTGATACATGTACGGTTTTACTATTACTCTGCTCGTTTGGAAAAATTGAATGGGATAAATTTACTGGCCTACTCGTTGCCGGATTTTTGTTTAAAGTGATTATTGCGGTTGCAGATACGCCCCTTTTATATCTTGGCGTGCATCTTTTTAGAAAACGATTTAAACTAAAAGTGAATGAAGAAATAAATATTGGTTAATTTCAATTTCAACCAATTATCATGTATTAAAATCTTCATAAAACTCAGCATTGAGCAACTATTCTAACTAATTTTACGTATACTTTATTAGACAGCCTTATTTACCTTATGAAAATGAAAAAACTATTGAAAATATTGGGAGTGATCCTAATCATTTTTGTGCTTCTTCTGGCACTTGTTCCTTTATTGTTAGAATCTAAAATAGACACAATCGTTCAACGATACGCGGACAATAACTTAAACGCAAAGGTAAAATTTGACGATGTTAGTCTTAGTTTGTTATCTAGCTTTCCTAAAGCTAGTATGAGTATTGAAAACTTAGAAATTAGAACCTTACATCCCTTTGAGGATGAATTACTGGCAACCTCAAAATTAATCTCGTTTGAAATGCCCATTATGGAACTTTTTAAAGACACACAAGATGAGCCAATTAATATTACTGAAATACTTGCTGAAGAAACGCTATTAACTTTGGTCAGCAACTTAGACGGCAAAGTAAACTACGACATTTTAAAACCTACTGATACTACTAATAGCGACGGTTCATCAACAAGCGCATTTCAATTTAATATTGAAAATTATGAGATAAAAAACAGTGCTTTATCTTATACAGATCAAGCCGAAAACCTAACGTTTAGTTTAACGCAGATCAATCACAGCGGCACAGGCTTATTTACATCAGATCTCAACGAACTAATTACACATACAGATGCCAAGATTGGCTTAGCAATGGATAGCACCCAATA
>JABDIQ010000317.1 GCA_013003655.1 Winogradskyella sp.
ACTAAAATCTCTTTCAAGATTTCCTTTTCCATCCTTCGTTCAATTCGATTGTTATTCCAATTATTAATCTGAAGTGCAATTAATATCCCAATAACAACAAGCACAATTTCGCCAATGGCGTATTTAAGATACTTGGATGTTTTATTTTCACTCATAAGGTTAAATCTTATTTGTCTAAAAAACTTAATCATATTTCAGGTTTCTATTTTTTCCGCAAAGCGCCTGCCTGCCGGCAGGCAGGGCTATCTCAACCAAAGGTCTACTAGACCTTTGATTTTGCTTCATTTTGACTGCGCTCAAAGTGACAGCAAAATCATGTTTCGATAATCTAAAAAATCTAATCATTGATTTATTTAATTAAGAGATAACCATTGTGTAAAGCTCCGAATTTTTTAATACAATTCCCGTCTTGATCCAATTGTTCTACCAGAATATTATGGTCACCCTTTATGCCAAATGGCCAGCCAGAAATTTTCCTGAATTCGAAAGGTTTTAGTGTAATTTCTTCTATTCTAGACCCTTTATTATGGGTAGCTTTAAGGTATACAGTGTTCTCAGTAAAATTAAGTAATAACTCATGAGATCTATAATGTCTACCTAAACTCAAATCATTAATTGAAATGTCACAATCGAATACTTTAAATTGATGCATACCCAAACTATCCAAAAAAGCACTCATTTCTTGATGGTTATAATTATTTCTTATTTGTTTAATTTTCCCTAAGACAGCAAGGTTTTCGGTTCTATATCTTGTTATATTGTTTGCATAATTTTGCATTACAACCCAATATAGAAACACTTTTTGGCGATATGCAGGATTATTTAATTTAAAATCGATTTCTTGGGTTATTGACAGGGCATCTTGCCCACCAAACCATTCTTGGTTACTATAGAATGAGTATATATCATCAATTGTTTTGTCAAATTTATCCCAAGCATTATTGAGCCAAGTTTCTTGTTGTTTTAATAATTTTGATTGAATTACTAAAGGTGTTAATTGTTTAGAGACTAAATCTTCACTTTTTATAAATTTATCTAGATTATCTGTCTGCGGTGTGTAAAGATTCCAATTAAGAATAACATTTCCTGAAAAGCTAGGGTTCTTATAATCATCTACCGTAAGTTGATTGTTTACAGTTAAACGGATAATAGAGTCTGCACGTTTATAAAATTTTAGCTTCTCGTTTGCCAATTTGTAATTTGCGACAAGATCTTGTTCTAAATTACTAAGGGTTTCGTTAATTTCTTTTTGCTTTGTACGATTTTCATTCCAATTGTTTACTTGCAAGGCAATAAGAATACCAATAACAACAAGTATAATTTCTCCAATAGCATATTTAAAGTACTTTCCAGTTTTGTTTTC
>JABDIQ010000323.1 GCA_013003655.1 Winogradskyella sp.
GCGATTGTAAGTCATGTAGTCGTAACTTAAATTTTGCTCAGCAACAAATTCTTTAAATGCCTTATATTCACCTTCGCGCCATCCAGGATAATTAAAGTACTCGTCAAATACAATCACAGTATTTTTAGTAATTCTATCTTTGAGAAGTGTAAAAATAGTTTTAGTAGAGGAGTAGAGGTCGCAATCAATATGTAAAAAAGCAACGGGCTCTTTATATTCTTTCACAAATGGTTTTAATGTGTCTTCAAACCAACCTTTTATTAAAACCACATTTTTGTTAACTTTTGGAAGTTTGTGTTTGGTATTAAAATGACCCGGTTTGTAGCCGTCTCTCCAAGCTTCAGGCAAACCTTCAAACGAATCAAAACCATATATAGTAGTATTTGGACACTTTTTTGCGACATGATTGATGGTCTCACCAGAAAACACGCCAAATTCTAAATGCAGACCTTTAAGCTTTACGTTCTCTAATGCTCTGTCTATAACTGCATTGCGAGACGATTCAGAATGAATCTTCATCATATGTTCCTCAATATAACTGCATGTGTCATCTGCTGCTCTAATCTGTAATCTGGTTTCCAGACTTTTAGGAGAGAGAATGCGGTAAAGCTTGTTTACAAATGAAATTTTCTTCAGTAGTTTTAGCATCGCAATTAATTATTGGCTATCAAAGCCAAATGTATAAAAGATTATGGTTTAATGATATGTTTGTATTCATCAAAAAAATCCTCGAACAATGACATGGTTGTATTAAAAAATACCATAACCTCCTGCCAAGAATCTTTATTGTGTATAGACACCTTAGATGGTAAAATCACATAAATCCTAGAAATAATTTTACCATTATCTAAAACATAGTCTTCGCTATAGACGGCATCTGGTAAATAATCGCGAGTTAATATTGATTTTAAAGCACTCAAGTTTTCCCAAAGTTCAATGCGTTGTTCTAGATTGGCATCAATATCTAATGCAACTAGCGCTTTTTTTGTGTCAAAATGAAACTTAAAGGATAAGCCTTTTATTTTTGTATTGTATAATGTCCATTTTCGTGGGAAAGACTTGCCAAAGCTGGTCCAAAATGCTTCTCTTAGTTGTCGTGATTCTTCTTTACTGAACATTTTTTAGATGAAATAAGCCACTAAAACACCCAGTAAGATAGACACTAATTTAGTATTGTTGAATTTATGTCCATGACTAGACTCAAATAAAATAACGGTTGCAATATGAAAAAATATACCTATTACAATGGCATTGATATAATGGATATAGTTTGATAAAAATGAAGCCTCCTGAGATAAATAGGTGCCAAATGGTGTCATTACAGCAAATAATGTTATAAATGTTATATAACTAAAATTTTTAAATCCAGATTGAACTAAATAAGCTGAAACTAAAATGGCTATAGGTATCTTGTGTATTATTATCCCATAAACCATGTCGTTATGATCATCTATTGGAAACCCTTCAAGAATACTGTGAATACAAAGACTAATGAATAATAGCCAAGGAAACGTCTTTTGTTGCTTTTCTACATGAATATGACCATGTTCTGCACCTTTTGAGAATGATTCCAACACCAACTGCAAAACAATGCCTGCCATTATTAAGATACCAGTTAATTTTGCATTCAGCTGATTGTACACTTGTGGAAGCAATTCAAACAGCGTTATGGCCAATAAGAATGCACCACTAAATGATAATAATAATTTTATTTTAAGATTGTATTTATCCTTTAATGTAAGGCCAATAACAGCACCTATAACAATAGCCAAAAACGGAAAGAGGTATAGCATCATTATTTAAAGATCATTATCATGCGTTCGGAGGTGTCATGATTGTATTTTCCTAGTTTGTAATCACCAAAGACGTCTAACAGGTAAACACCAGCCTGCTCAAAAAGATGTTCAAAATCTTTAAGCGTCAGTGCTTTTACACGTTCTTCAAATTGGTAATTTTCGTCATCCACCTTAAAAGTTATGGTTTTTATAATATGGCCATTAACCAAATTGCGTTTTTGATGAAAGTTAATACCATCTACCGTTTTAATATCTTCTTCTACTAAATTTTGAAGCACATAATCCACATTCATAAAATCTATGACGCCAAATCCGTTTGCATTTAACTCAGATTTTATAGCCTTAATAGTTTTTAGGTTACACGAATCATCTTCAAAGTATCCAAAACTGGTGAATAGATTAAAAACAGCATCAAAGGTGTCTGGATAAGGAATAGTCATGTCATGAACCTCAAAGCGCAGTTTGTCATTTTCAAATTTTTTGGCTTTAGCTATACTGTTTTCAGATAGGTCTACGCCTGTAACGTTGTAGCCTAAGGAATTGAGATAAATGCTATGACGTCCTTTGCCACAGGCTAAATCTAATAACTTTCCGCCTTCGGGTAGGTTAAGATAGTTAGTGAGATTGTCCATAAACATCTCTGCTTCTTGATGATCTCTATCCTTGTAAAGAATATGGTAGTACGGTGTATCAAACCAAGATACGTACCACTGTTTCTGTGCTTTTGCCATTATCACTATGTGTAGGTGCAAAAATACTTTATTTTTGCAATCTATTTAATTGGTGCAATGAACAATAATTTTAAGATGTTGGCGAAAACCTTGTATGGTTTTGAAGATTTGTTAGCTAAAGAGCTATTACAGTTAGGCGCCATGGATATTGAAAAAGGTGTAAGAAATGTATCTTTTGTTGGTGATAAGGGATTTATGTATAAGGCCAACATGGCGTTACGAACAGCGATTAAAATATTAAAACCCATAAAGTCATTTAAAATAAGATCAGAACAAGACCTCTATGACAGGGTTAAAGAGATTCAATGGGAAGATTATTTAAAATCTAATGGCTCCTTGGCAGTAGATGCCACCATTAACTCTTCGGTTTTCACTAACTCTCTGTATACGGCACTTAAAACAAAAGATGCTATTGTAGATCGTTTCAGAGAGCGCACAGGAGAACGTCCTAATGTTGATCTAAAATTTCCAGATATTAAGATTAATGTTCATATAGATAGGGAAAATTGTAATATTTCCTTAGACACTTCTGGTGATTCATTACATAAAAGAGGTTATAAAACAGCTACTAATATTGCGCCGATTAATGAAGTGTTGGCTGCAGGTATGATAATGCTAAGTGGTTGGGATGGACAGTCAGATTTTATGGATCCTATGTGTGGTAGTGGTACTATTTTGGCTGAAGCCGCCATGATTGCGTGTAATATTCCACCGAATCTTATGCGCAAAGAGTTTGCTTTTGAACGTTGGCAAGATTGGGATGTAGAACTGTTTGAAAAAATTGAAGATTCACTTTTAAGTAAAACCAGAGATTTTCACCATAAAATATTTGGTTTTGATAAGGCGCCATCTGCGGTTGCCAAGGCCAAGGAAAATATTAAAAACGCACACTTGGATGACTTCGTAACTATAAAGCACGAAGACTTCTTTAAAACTCAAAAAGCGGGTGATAATAAATTACACATGGTATTTAATCCGCCGTACGGTGAGCGATTAGAGAATTTGAACGTCTCTGACTTCTATGGACAGATAGGAACTACATTAAAACATGGTTATCCTAATTCTGATGTATGGCTAATAACTTCAAATTTAGAAGCTTTAAAACATGTTGGTTTAAGACCATCTCGTAAAATTCAATTATATAATGCAAAGCTCGAAGCCAAATTTGTAAAATACGTCATGTACGAAGGCAGTAAAAAGGCTAAAAAACAATAGAAAGATTATAACGATTCTGTTTCTTTAGGGTAGGTTTCAAATAAGAGTGCAGTCAATTCCTGTATATATGGTTTTAAGTTTCTGTCTGCTTTATTAAGGCTGCAACCTATAGACGCCTGCCAAATTATTTTATTAGTTTCGAACTCTGCCACATAGGCTACCAGCGTTTCTTTTTGATATATTTCATTATGAATTTTACACTCCTCCCAATATTCTAACTCACCAGAGTGCTCACAATTATTAAATTCTACGCGTTCCTCAGTAATAACAATCCTAAATCCAGCTTGTAATTGTGGTTTAAAAACATTGGTTTTATGACCTCTCAACTCCATCGCATTAGATACGGCATCACCAAGTAATTGTCTTACTTTTTGATTGTCCAGGTTTGGATAATTATAATTTTCAACAAAAAGATCATCTATACACAAAACGTAGGTGTCGAAAGTATTAAAATCAACATCTAAATTATAATCATAAATAACTTCGGATGTACTGGCGCATCCAAAACATAAGAATAGTCCTAAAGTATATTTTATAAGCGATCTCATAGAAGAAAAGTTTATCACTTATAAAGGTCAATAAAAGTATTGAAGTAAATTATGACATATGTCAAGTTTTAGGATATTGGTGAATAATCATTCACTCAATTAGTAGTTGGATTTCATCGTTTCAGTATGATGCTCTACATGGTAAGCTGACCACATTATGAGCTCACGAAGGGGCATTTTACCCATTAAAGGATGAGGTAAGATTAATTGATTTAATTGCTTGTTAGACAATTTTTTAGTTTTGTATTGAAGTTTTTTTTGTTCAACTTGAAGACGGTCTAAAATAAACTGCTTGTCTTTAAGAGACGGTATTCTCATATTTTCAGATCCTTTGTATGTTTTGCCCTTTGCTTTTTCAAGTTTTTCATGATATCTTTTTACCACTTCTTCGTAAGGCCTCACAGCTCTGTTGGCCTTTCCAAATTTCAATCTAAGTATAAATTTAGGGAGACTTAACGCATTGTTTAAGGGTACAGTACTTTGCAACAAATGAAGGGCTTGTTGTCCCATAGTCCATTTTCCTTCAGGACCTGTGATCCATTTGTCGTTAGGTTGATTTTGTAGCCACTTGATGAGATCAGTGTATTTATCGTCTAGCAGCAGTATGATATCGTCTTTGGTCATAAATGTAATTACTTATGAAATATAGCAATATTTAAGATGATAAAATAGAATTGAAATTATAAAATGGAAGAATTAGTTTTCTTTTTCAACATCTTGAATTACAAGCTTGTCTTTTTTGAAGATTGGAATAAGATATGAAAGGTTGTAACCAAAGCCTGTACCGAATTGACTATTGTCATAGGTTCGGTTAAATCCAGGAATGGAAAGATTTTCAAAATTATCTAGTTCTGTTGCGCTTATTCTATATTTTAACTGTACGTTGACACCAATGTAAAGGTTGGTGATTACTTCGGCTTTCATCCCTACAATAAGTTCTGCCCAAAGTGCTGTAAGTCCATTATATTCAGTGCCATCGTTGATTAAAACTTGCTGATTCCAATATTGGTTATTAACGTCATATATAGAATAGGAGTTTCTAGTTTGGCTAAATGTACTGGCACCAATTCTAAACCCACCAAAAATCATGTTTTCCATATCTAACCAATTCTTGTAAAAATTAAAATCTACACCTGCCTTAAAGTAGCTACCTTTAGCAGTAGAGGATATATTTTCTTTGTTTATGGTACGTTCTTCTGTACCTAATTCTCCGGCCAAGTACATGCGTTTAGTTAGCCTATAATCGCCATTGACCTCAAAACCAGTGTAGTTGTCATCAAAAAATGAACGTGCAATTTTACTTAGATCCGCTCCAAGTCTTAATCCATATTTTTGTTTGTAAACCAAAGTGTCCTTTGTTATACTATTTTGTTGTGCATTCATTGGCACAGAGCATAACAAAGTAAGAACTACACTAGTGGTAAATAAAAGCGTGAACTTCATTCTCATTCTCAACAGTTGAGGTGTTTATTATTTCAGTTAATGCCCAATTATTTGAGTCACTAATAATGGTCACAGATAAATCATTGAACACAGCCTTATAGCCACACGCTTTAGAAACGTACTGAAAGGTTGGTGTGTAACTAATTTCTATCACATCTTCATTAGAGCTAGTCGCTGGATCATTATCTAAGTCTAGATTGGCATCCTTACGCAGTATATATCTGGTCGTTGTAGTGACACCCTCTAAATCGAATCTTAGCGGCAGTGAAAGGGCATTTGTATTCGTATTAGATACGATACTTTGCGAGGTTTCATCTAATCCTTCGCCAAAAGCAGTTAGTCTGGGCACACTCTTTAATTCGTTAGTATTGGCAATATCGTAAAATTCAATACGTAATCGTGGTGTTGTTGAGGTGCTGTCCGCGCATATATCATCACGTTCACAACCTATAGATAAAAGCGATGTAATTAGTACGATTAATATATTTCTTTTAATCACTTTTTAATTTTTTTAAAAGTACAACATTTTCAACATGGTGTGTTTGTGGAAACATATCCACTGGCTGAACTTTTTCAATGCTGTAATGATCTTTCATAAGTGCTAGATCTCTTGCCTGTGTAGCGCTATTACAGCTTACGTAAACCACTTTATTTGGGGCTATGTTTAAAATTTGTGCTACAACATCCTTATGCATGCCATCTCTTGGCGGATCTGTAATTATAAGGTCTGGTGTACCGTGTGAACTTATAAATTCTGAGTTGAAAATTCGTCTCATATCACCCACAAAAAACTCAACGTTTTTAATAGTATTTAATTGTGCATTTTCTTTCGCCGCGCTAATTGCATCTGGCACAGACTCAATGCCAATAACCTTTTTTGCATTTTTTGAAATAAATTGTGCAATGGTGCCTGTTCCTGTATACAGATCATAGACCAGCTCAGAACCTTTAAGTCCTGCAAAATCACGTGCTACCTTGTAAAGTTCGTAAGCTTGCTCTGAGTTTGTTTGATAAAACGATTTAGCATTTATCTTAAATTTTAGACCTTCCATCTCTTCGATGATATGCTCTCTTCCATTATAGCATATTACTTCTTGATCGTAAATGGTGTCATTAGCTTTTTGATTAATAACATAAAGCAATGACGTTATTTCTGGAAAGCTTTGAGACATGTAATTTAAAAGTAGCTCTCGCTTGTCCTTGTCATCATTAAAAAACTGAATTAATACCATAAGTTCACCGGTACTTGTAGTACGAATCATCATGGTTCGCAGCAATCCAGCTTGTTTTCGAGTATCAAAAAACTCAAGATTATTAGCAACAGCAAAAGATTTTACAGCGTTTCTTATTGCATTTGAAGGGTCTGCCTGTAGCCAGCATTTATTAATATCAAGAATTTTATCCCACATACCAGGAATATGAAATCCAAGCGCATTTCTGTCTCCTAGATCATTATCCGAGGCTATTTCGTCTGAAGTCAACCAACGATTGTTGCTAAATGAAAACTCCATCTTATTCCGATAAAAATAGTCATTTTTAGAAGGGATTATTGGCGAAATATTAGGCAGGTTTAAATGACCAATGCGTTTTAAATTATTTTCAACTTCATTTTGCTTGTAATGAAGTTGCCATTTGTAATCCATATGTTGCCACTTACACCCACCACAAACGCCAAAATGTTCACATTTTGGTGTTGTGCGTTTATCTGATAATGTATGAAAATTTATGACCTTACCTTCAAAAAACGACTTCCGCTTTTTAAACGTTTCAATATCCACCACATCACCAGGTACAGCATTAGACAAAAAAATCACTCTGCCGTCATCAGCTTTAGCAACAGATTTTCCTTTGGCACCTGCGTCAATAACTACAACCTCGGTAAAAACTCTTTTTTTAGATCGTCTAGACATGGCGCAAAAATAGAATAATTGAATAGAAGATATCTATAATTTGCTTAAGATTTCTTAATTTGCAGGCACTTAGGGATGATTTCTTTCCCACGCTGAATTTTCGGATCTTCTTCGAAAGGATAAAGGTAGATAAGGAATGGTTATTTTATTAATTAAAAACAAATTAAAATGGCTGTTTTAGACCACATTTCATCGCAAGAAGCGATGGCTCTAGAAAACAAGTATGGCGCGCAGAATTACCACCCACTTCCGGTTGTATTAACCAAAGGCGAAGGTGTTTTTGTCTGGGACGTAGAAGGTAAAAAATATTACGACTTTTTATCAGCGTACTCATCACTTAATCAAGGGCATTGTCACCCTAAGATTGTTAACGCAATGGCCGAACAGGCACAACGCTTAACACTTACATCGAGAGCATTTTATAATGATATGTTGGGACGCTATGAAAAATACGCAACGCAATATTTCAAATTCGATAAAATGTTGCCAATGAATTCAGGAGCTGAAGCAGTAGAAACGGCAATTAAATTATGTCGTAAATGGGCTTATGAGGTTAAAGGGATAGATATTAACAAGGCTCAGATTGTGGTTTGTAAAAACAATTTTCATGGGCGCACAACAACGATCATATCATTCTCTAATGACCCAGTAGCTCGCAAAAACTTTGGTCCCTATACAGATGGATTCATAAAAGTTGAATATGACAATTTAAAGCAATTAGAAGACGTACTAAGTTCTGAGGAGAATGTTGCTGGCTTTTTGGTTGAGCCTATACAAGGTGAAGCAGGCGTATATGTGCCTAGTGAAAATTACTTGAAAGCTGCAAAAGCATTATGCGAAAAATACAATGTATTATTTATTGCAGATGAAGTGCAAACAGGAATTGCAAGAACAGGAAGATTACTAGCAAGCTGCGGAAATTGTAGTTGTCCTAAAAAAGATTGTTCAGGTACACCAGATGTAAAACCAGATGTATTAGTATTAGGAAAAGCTTTAAGCGGAGGCTTATATCCTGTATCTGCAGTAATGGCTAATAATGACATCATGAATGTTATACAGCCCGGAAATCACGGCAGTACATTTGGAGGAAACCCTATTGCTGCTGCAGTGGCAATTGCTGCATTAGAAGTAGTTAAAGATGAAGAATTAGCTGAGAATGCGGAATATCTGGGAAAATTGTTCCGTGCAGAGTTGAATAAATATATCAAGACAAGTAATATAGTTAAGCTTGTTAGAGGAAAAGGCTTGTTGAATGCAATAGTAATAAATGATGATGAAGATAGTGATACGGCTTGGAACATCTGTTTAAAACTGCGTGACAATGGTCTATTAGCTAAACCTACTCATGGCAATATCATAAGATTTGCACCACCATTAGTCATGACAGAGGAGCAGTTGTTAGATTGCGTTTCTATTATTACAAAAACGCTTAAAGAATTTGAAAGTTAAGGAGCGAGTTCTGTAAAAGGAAAGACATTAATATTTCTGAATACCCAAAAAAGCAATATCATAACAAGTATTGCTTTTGTTGTTTTCGTTTGATGTAAAAGGTTAGTGATTCTGCGATCTGTTAACTCATGTGTAGCGTAAAGAAGAGTTTGGTAACCAAGTACTACAGCGAGAAGCCCAATTAAATAATTGTGTCTTAATCCTGTGATAATATGACCGTTTAAAATTTGATGTACGGCACGTTGACTGCCACAGCCTGGACAGTACAAATTAGTTAAACTGTAAAACGGACATTTTGGGAATAGCCGTGAAACCTCACTAGGATCATAAAAAAAGTATAGTGATAGCATTAAACTTAATGCTATCACTATACTAATAATTAAACCTAATTTTAGTTTAGAAATTTCCACCACTTGTAGCTGCACCAAATAAGGCAACACCGAAAATTAAAATATAAATTAACCATCCTACTGCGGCAATGACAATAGAGACAATGCCCCACGTTTTCGCATTTTTAGATGCGCGATTAGCTTTATCATAATCACCTTCATCGTAGGCGCTATTTACCTGTGTAGAATAAACAATACTTACTATACCAGCTGGGAGACAGCATAAGATGGTTGAAATGATAGCTAGTGCCAGGTAATTTGCTGGTCTTTTTGGTTTGTTTTCCATAATGATTGGTTGTTAATTAGTTTATTGCTCCATTAATTCTCGCATGCGCTCTTGCATAGCTTCTTGATCTTGAAGCGTTTCCCATCCAAAATACGAGATAGCCCATATTAGGTATATAACGAATAGCACGCTTAATACAACACCTATAATACCCATTATTTTTCCTGCTTGTACATTGCCATAGCCCGAATAATTCTCTGGTTGTTCTTTGTAAAGTTTAGTGGCTTTAACGCCAAGTACAATGGCTACGATACCAAAGATTAGGCCTGGTAAGCCGTAACAGCAACATCCTACTATGGATAGTATGCCCATTACTAGGACTAGGGTTGCATTAGGGAGTGTTTGTTTTTCCATTTTAAAATTGATTAATAGTGTTTAATAAAATAACTGATTACAATGATACTAATATTTAAAATAAATAGACCAATTAAAATTTTAGGACCATGCTTAAATTGAAACTTGGTATGCAATATTAAAAGTGCCAACATTACAATAATAGAGTAGATGGCTGGATACATATAAAAGGCACCGATAAAATCTCCTTTAAACAACATGACTAATGATCGTTGAAATCCGCATCCAAAACAATCAATATTAAAGGTTTGCTTCCATAAACAGGGGAGCATAAAATCTTCAATGTTTATTAGTAAATTCATTTAGTCAAAGTTAAAAGATTTATTAAATCATTGAAGCGTATTAACGTAGAAATCTATTTTCAATGTATTTTTGCAAGATGAATATCTCAAGAACTATAACACTAATATGTATTGCAGTAGGTGGTGCGGTAGCTCTATATGCACAAGCTCAAGAGCAACAAAACCAGTACATTCTAATGTCAGGAATTGTACTTTTAATGATTGGCGTGTATCGATTGTCACGAAATATTCCTAGTAAGTACGACGAGCAAGGAGAAGATGAAAATTCAATCTAATCTATGTTTAAAAAAGGAGACATTGTTGAAACCATTGATGACAATCTAAAAGGAACGATTTTATCAATAGAAGCGGATGGTATATTTATTGAGACAGAAGATGGATTTGTTTTTAATGTTGAACCTAGCGAAGTTATTGCCATTAAAACTAATGATGACCTAGATAAAGCCATATTCACCAGTCAGGATATAGCATCTGTGATGAAGAATGAAGATGATGCTAAAACACATAATAACAAACAGACAAAACGTAAGGAAAAGGAGAAAGCAAAATTTGTGGTGGATTTGCATAGTCACGAAATTACAGATTCAACCAAGGGAATGTCTCCACACGACATTTTAAATCTTCAATTAAATACTGCACGTCATAAGCTTGAATTTGCTATCAAGAAGCGACTTAAAAAAATGGTGTTTATTCACGGTGTTGGTGAGGGCGTACTAAAACAAGAGCTACACACATTATTAAGACGTTATGACAATGTGGAATTCTACGATGGTGAATTTAAGACATTTGGTCTTGGTGCTACAGAAGTAAGGATTTATCAAAACTTAAGTTAGTATACTTAATCGATTGTTGTGGTAACGCTATAAACGCCAAAGTCTATTGTTGTAGCACTTAAAATTTCTAGTCCAACATTAATGATTTTAAAAGAAGTTTCGGTCGTTCTGAAATATGTATTGCTCAAAAAAGTATTCACAACGAATTCTTCAGTTGCTGTATTATCTAAAAATCTTGGAGGGACAGTGTTATTGCCGTCTTCTTGAAAATCATCCAATGGGTTTCCATTCTCATTTTCATCTTCCAGTCGAGTTGGTACACCGTCGTTGTCGTCATCACTTTCTAAATAATCGGCAATTCCATCTCCATCAGTATCTCTAGGATTGGTGAACGGATTATCGTCTTCATCATTATCATCATCCTCACTCTTGGTAAGCACATTGTCATTATCGTCATCCTGATCTAAATAATCTGGTATGCCATCAGCATCGGTATCTTGGGCATCATCATAATTACCATCACCATTAGGATCTGGATTTTCGTTTATAGTTGGAATACCATCATCATCTTCATCTGTTATAGTTACAGTAATTTCAACAGTGCCGCTATTGGCGCTATAATCCTCTAGAATCACCAGATCAGAATCTGGTATTATTTGGCAAAATGAAGGTTCTGTGTTATAAGTTCTATAATTAAAGGCAACAGTGCTGCCGTTAATACTCAAGGTTTCTGGTTCACCTTCAGGAGTAGCAGTATTAAAATAGGCTTCTGTAGTGGTATTTCGTGGTATTACTAGCGACAACGACTCATTAGGATCGGTACGTGTATCATATATTAAAAAAGACTCGTTATTAGCTTCGCATAACTCTAATACTTTATCAAATTCTAACTCAACTGTAATGATATCACCATCATCACACGCAGTAAGAAATAAACTAATAAATATGAAAATGGTAAGTCTTTGCATTGCAGTTATTGTTTAAGGCAAAAATATTGATTTGTAATTTTATAACGCGCCAACATATAAATAATTTTATTTAGATATTTTTGCAGCATGCAAAAAGTGTATTTAGATAATGCAGCCACTACGGCAATAAGGCCAGAAGTTATTGATCGGATGGCAGATGTTATGCGTAATCAGTTTGGCAATGCTTCTTCAACACACAGTTTTGGTAGGTCTGCAAAAGCCTTATTAGAACAATGTCGTAAGAACATAGCCGCTCATTTAAACGCAGAAGCTTCGGAGATTGTATTTACTTCAGGTGGGACAGAAGCAGATAACTTTGCATTACGAAGTGCGGTAAGAGATCTAGGTGTTACTAAAATAATTACCTCTAGAATAGAGCATCACGCTGTGTTACATACGGCAGAGCAACTTCAAAAAGAGTATAATATAGATGTTGAGTATGTGAAATTAGACGCACATGGAGGAGTAGTTTTAGAGAGTCTTGAGGATTTGCTGAAAGAAGAAGGTAAAAAATTAGTAAGCTTAATGCATATTAATAATGAAGTAGGAAATATGCTCAATTTAGAGCAAGTCTCGAATCTTTGCAAAACCTATGATGCATTAATGCATAGTGATACGGTTCAGTCTATAGGGCACTACAAATTGGATCTCAAGAAATTAAAAGTAGATTATTTAGCGGCTAGCGCACATAAATTTCATGGTCCTAAGGGTGTTGGATTTTGTTTTGTAAGAAATGGTTCAGGGTTAAAGCCACTGATATATGGTGGAGAGCAGGAGAGAGGCTATAGGGCAGGCACAGAGAGTATACATAATATTGTTGGTATGAGTGAAGCGTTAGACCTGTCTTATAAAAATATTGAAACCGAAAAACAACATATTATTAATCT
>JABDIQ010000330.1 GCA_013003655.1 Winogradskyella sp.
TCCAAAATAGTACGGTTTTGTGCGCTTAGCCTCATTTATGTGGTGCAAATGACGCACGCTCAAGATAAGGAGCTTAAACCTGTTTCTTTAGATTTCAATTCGTTCTACGGCACCATTTTAGAGCACAATCCAGATATTTCTCATCTTATTACGGGTCATCCAACAGGCTTTATTTTTAGTTACAATCGTAAGACGTATGGTTTTAATGAATGGGAACGACGTTATAATTATCCTGATTGGGGATTTTCAATGACCTATCAAAATATGGGTAATCAATTTTTGGGCGAAAACCTTGGACTCTATGGGCATTTTAATTTTTACTTTTTAAAACGACAGTTGATGTTTCGTATAGGTCAAGGTATTGGCTATGCTTTTTCACCTTATGATAAAAACGATAACTATATAAATAATGCCTATGGGTCTCATTTGTTGAGTTCTACCTATTTAATGTTTAATTACAGTAAGGAGAACATCATAAAAGGACTGGGGCTTTCTGCAGGATTTACAATTATTCACTACTCTAATGCAAATGTCAAGGCACCAAACAACAGCACCAATACATTTGCCTTTAGTTTGGGAGCAACCTATTTGTTTGAACATGAAACGTTTCCAGAATTCATACCAGAGGGAGAGCGCACCAAATACACAGAGCCTGTTAAATACAATTTTGTACTAAGAGGTGGTGTTAACGAAAGCGATATAGTAAATAGCGGCAGATATCCATTTTTTACATTTTCGGCATTTGCTGATAAACGTATTAACCATAAGAGCACACTACTTGCAGGCACAGAATTGTTTGTTGCTCAATTTTTAGAAGAATATATAAAACACCAATCTGTAGCCTTTCCTGAATCTGGTATCACAGGCGACGAAGATTATAAGCGCATTGGACTATTTGTTGGGCACGAATTACGTTTTAATAAGGTGGCATTTATTACACATCTTGGGTATTACCTGTATTATCCGGTTGAATTTGAAGGAAGAGTGTATAATCGTTTGGGCCTTAAACGCTATTTTAACGACCGTTATTTTGCTGTGGTTAATGTACACTCGCACGGCGCAAAAGCAGAAGCAGTAGAATTTGGAATTGGAATACGATTATGAAAAGAATAGCTTATTTTATTTGTTTAATAACGTTATGCACCAGCTGTGATTATGAAAACGGTCTCAACTGTTTTCAAAGTGCTGGCACCATAGTTGAACGCTCAATAGATGTTCCAGACTTTACAAAAATTACCGTTTTTGAGCGCACACAACTTATAATCAGTGATGGTCCAAAATCTGTACGTGTTGAAACCGGAGACAACCTCATTAACGATATCGAAGTGTTTACCTCTGGAGATGAACTTATTATTAAAAACAATAATGGTTGCAATCTGTTTAGAGATTATGGTATCACCAAAGTGCATGTATCGGCACCAAATATTACAGAAATAAGAAACAGCTCAGGTTTGGCTGTGCATAGCGGAAACACGTTAACCTTTGATGACCTCACTTTGATATCTGAAGATCTTGAA
This sequence comes from Winogradskyella sp., assembly GCA_013003655.1. Taxonomy (GTDB): domain Bacteria; phylum Bacteroidota; class Bacteroidia; order Flavobacteriales; family Flavobacteriaceae; genus JABDIQ01. The sequence continues at coordinate 1,518 of JABDIQ010000330.1, forward strand.
GAAGAAGACGGCTTTCATACCGATGGTGATTTTATATTAGACCTTAATATTGATAGGTTAACTATAATACAAAACAACTTGAGTAATTTCTTCTTAAATGGCACTGTAACTACCTTAGATCTTAATTTTATATTCGGTGATGCGCGTTTTGAAGGTAGAAATCTTATTGTGCAAACGGCATCTATTTATCATAGAGGCACTAACGATATTATTATAAATCCACAATCAGAAATTACAGGAAGCCTATTGAGTACTGGCGATTTAATTTTGGTAAATACACCGCCAACCGTAGATTTAGAAGAATTATATACAGGCCGTGTAATCTACGAAAACTAATTTGTATCATTTAAATCCCAATTATACTGAATGTAGTTAAGTTCTGCATTAGCATTGATCTGCACATCTGCATACTGATTAATATAATCGATAATACTTGGTGAAATCTGTAAAAAATCACTCTTATACCATTTAAATATCTCTGACAATTTTGGGTTGTTAGCACTAAGCTTGTTTTTGTCAGAATTGATAAATTCAGAAGCAGCTATATCCATAAGCTCATCTACATTTTTAGCTGTAAATGCGGTTTGTAATAATTTTGGACATGATATTGATGCACAATTGATGGCGAAATGAATGCGAGGTTCATTCATTTTCTGAAGAATTCCTTTTTCAATATCTGCCAGCGAATATGATTTATCACCAATTTTAATAAATTGCTTTAGAAATGGCGAAATCGTAGCACTGACGTCTTTTATGCTCGGTACAGGATAATTGTCGCCTATTAATTTAATAGTATTAGCATTGTAAACATTAATAAAATAAGCCAACTGCTCCTTAACACTCCACGTTTTATCTGGCACTTGTTGCGACAAATAGTTAATGTATTGATTTAAAGCAACAGAATCATTAATAAAGCCTTTATAATCTACTAAACCATTGGGTTTTACATGCTTTTTGAGTAGATCATCCCAAGCTCTGTGATCTACTTTTATAGCATCTTTAGATTTCTCATAGGTTTGGTTTGATACTGATTTTACATCAATGCCTTTAGATGAAAAGCAAGCAGTAGCAGTACTTAGTAAAATGAGGTATATTAAAGTTTTCATTGTTCAAGTCTTTAGTCTATTTACGCAAAATCAGTGTATTCGGTTTTTAATAAAGATACAGAAATAGCAAAGTACGTCATGACATATTTGTCATAAAAAAACCTCCTGCATAGCATACAAGAGGTTTAGAGAACACTATTAGTAATTAAACTAAATGATCAATTAATAAATATTAGTCAGTATGTATTTCAACAGTTCCAGTGCAGTGGTAATATCCTCGTCTTTTACGAGTACTACAGCGTCTGGTTTCTGGGTTTCTATAGTCTCCAAAAGTACCATCTGCACAATCCGTACATGGCACATAATCTTCAATGATATCACAAGTACCTATAACACCATTGCAATTATTGTCAATACCATCTTCAAAATTTTCTGCAGCTCCTGGATTTACGTCAGCATTGTTGTCATCACAATCTGATGCATCACCATAACCGCAAGGATTCTCTTCTCCAAATGGTGCTGTATAACCATCACCATCCTTATCAGGATTGATGTCCCCATGAGCGATGTGTGCATTCAAAGCATTCTTATTGATGTATAATTGAACGAA
>JABDIQ010000140.1 GCA_013003655.1 Winogradskyella sp.
ATCAGTCAAACAGCTATACCTCTAGCAAGCCATTGGTGTTTTTAACGCCTTCTGCACTTTTTTGCATATGTTCTTTTTCGGCCTTACTAAGTGGTACATCAACAATACGCTCTATACCATTTCGGCCTAAAATAACTGGCACTCCTATACAAAGATCTTTAAGATCATATTCACCATTTAGCAATGTAGAACATGGAAACATCTTTTTTTGATCACAAGCTATTGCTTGAACCAATGCACTAACTGCCGCTCCTGGTGCATACCAAGCCGACGTGCCTAATAGTTTTGTCAATGTTGCTCCACCTACTTTGGTGTCTTCTTTTACTTGTTGTAGTCTATCTTCAGACAAAAACTCGGTTATGTTGATACTATTGCGTGTTGCATGACTCGTCAATGGTACCATACCAGTATCACTATGTCCACCTATAACCATACCGTCTATATCGCTTATAGGTGCTTCTAATGCTTCTGCCAAACGATACTTAAAGCGTGCAGAATCTAACGCACCTCCCATACCAATTATTCTATGTTTAGGAAGATTAGTCGTTTTGTGCGCGAGATATGTCATTGTATCCATAGGATTACTAACGATGATAAGAATTGTATTTGGTGAATGTTCTATAAGACTAGCAGTAACGGCTTTAACAATCCCAGCATTAATACCAATTAACTCTTCTCTAGTCATTCCTGGTTTACGAGGAATACCTGAAGTAACAACACAAATGTCACTATTTGCAGTTTTAGAATAGTCATTTGTAGTACCAATTATTTTGGTATCAAAGCCATTTAGCGATGCGCATTGCATAAGGTCCATAGCCTTACCTTCGGCATAGCCTTCTTTAATATCTAATAGTACAACTTCTGATGCAAAATTTTTAATGGCAATATATTCTGCACAACTTGCGCCTACTGCTCCTGCGCCAACAACGGTAATCTTCATATGTCTAAAATTTTAAGTAATATATGTATTTATAAATGATTAGAATTCACTCAATTGAGCGATTGCAAAACTACAAATAATAATACTGTAAATGAAGAAAGCACCCTAATTAATAGAGTGCTTCTTATGATATTATTGAGTTATGAATTAATCGATTAGATGGAAATATTTATACCTAAGGAAGCACTATCAAATTCTCCCATTGAATATTCTGCGGTAAGACCAAAAAATCCAAGTTTTAATGTTGCTCCAACTGATGCTCTAACACCACTGATATCTTGATCTATTGAAAATGGATCTGTTATTTCTTCTGATGTGAATGACCCGTTAGACACTCTATATGTGCCTAATAAATCGGTTTTAGAACTTCCATTAATATAACCAAGTGTACCGTAAAGATTTATGATTTTCAATCTAGTGCCCACTATTAGCTGGGCTAATATTGTATTTACTTCTGTTTGTATTTGTTGATTTTCACCATCAACAATTCCTGTTTCTGTAAAGTCATAGCTAGCATCTAAATGTGTGTAAGCAACCAAACCTGATATGGCTACAGGCCAAAGTTTTTCAGCTGGTAACCAAGATGTAAATTCTTGTTGTATACCAACCCCATATAATCCGAGATTAACTTCTTCCGTATTAACGGTTGGAAAATATCTTGCCTTAACTTGTGTACCCTTGAAAGGGGAAAAGCTTCCTTGTAAAAACGCTGTAGGTATTAAATTGACATCTGCAGAACCAATACCCGTAGGTAGTGTCACTTCAACTTCCTGATTCCCAAATATTGGATCGTCATAGGTAACAATCACACTAACATCTGGATCATTATTACCTAGTGAAGTGGCTACACTTTTTGATGGACTATTGTCAGGAAATCTGATATTTTCGTAGTCTGAAATGTTCATTAAGAATGTCTTCTTTTCATCCTTAATGAAAGAAGCGTTTCCTATTATGGATAATTCAAACTTAAAACGTCTTGGTGCTTTTGCGTTGTTAGACCAACCATTATTTAGGCCATAAGCTAATCCTTCATTTGCTGGCGCTATATAATCTGTAGTGAAGCGTTGCGCATCTGCAATACCTGCAGCTAATAATTCGTCTATATTATCTTGAGAATAAACAGTTGTTACAAACAATAGAGTCGCAACTAATTGAAATAACGTCTTCATAGGTTAAAGATTTGAGTTGGTCAAAAATAATAAAATATATTAAATAAACGTATTTTATCGGTATTTTTTACGTTTTGTCGATACAAATAAAAAAAGCGCACCGATTAAAGTGCGCTTTCAACAACGAAGTAATTTGCTATTTTATAATCAATTTTTTAGTCACTACTTTTTTATCATTCGTTGTCATTTTCATTAAATATGTTCCCGAAGAGAATCCTGATAAGTTAATTATACTTTCTTGATTATGAAGTTCTTTGGTCATAATTACTCTTCCGAAGAGGTCAAATAATTCTACCTTTAAGCTCGTCATTTTTCTATATGTAATATTTAATTCGTTTTTAGCGGGATTTGGATACATTGAAATATTAGAGGCTATTTCGCTATCATTAACTGATAAAGTCCCTGATTGCACACCACAATATTCAATAGACCAAGAGGTCACTGCTCCATCATCTCCAATACCAGTATCAGTTACACTTAGTGTCCAGGTTCCAGATACGTTTTCTCCATTTACTAGTGACAGAGGTGATTGCGGCTGTAAGGTTCCTGAAATTGCAGGGCTCGTGGTTGAGCAATTGATAACTGAGCTTCCTGCATCATCAAAAGTCGCTGCCAAATCTGGATTAGATCCACATTTTGCTGAAATGATATTAACACTTGTCCCAGCAGGACTTGTCAGTACAACGGCAATATCTTCAATATAAGGATGCGTTACATTCATCGTTAAATTAAGATCAGATATTACTACATCATCAGTAATTTCTAAGGTTGATGTCGTTGTAAACGTTGATGCTATTGGTTGTGGAGTGGTATTTGTTTCTGTTATGCAAGTATTGGTTCCAGTAGTAAAACTATAAGCACTCGTGAATGTTCCTTCGCCACATTCATTTTTTGGCTTTACTCTCCAATAATAAATTGTTGCCTCCATTAATTCTGCACTAGGAACAAATTCACTTTCTGTAGTTGTTGCGGTTTCAACTGTTGTAGAAAAATTACTCACTAAAGATAATTCTACATCATACGAAGAAACTGTATCTCCTGTTGCTGGTGCATCCCAATTTAATTGAGCAAAGGTAGATTGATCTACGCTTCCATCTGCAGGACTAACCAATTGAGCAGTACCAAATGTATCTCCAATTAATGAAAGATTAACATTGATTGACTTTGATTCTGCAGTAAGATTAGAATCGCCAGTAATGGTGATATTATAATCACCTTCAGCTGCACTACTAAAATTACTAACGGTCATTATCACTTCTGTAGCTGTTGCACCAGCCGTTGCTGGATTAAAACTAACACTAGAGCCTCCTGGATTACCTGTTGCTGAAAATGTCACCGTTTCTGTATAAGCAGTTGTCGGTGTATAATCAAATGCGTAGGTCACCTCGTTAGGATTAACATTAGCGCAATTAGTTTTTGTCGATTCTTTAGCCACTAAAAAGAATGTAGGGCTCGTTGGTTCAACTACAATAATCGAGGCATCATTAACATCTAAGAAAATGTTATCCGCAGCCATGATCATAAGTCTTCCTGTCTCTGTTGTTGTAGCAATGGTATTGCCATCATATAAATAAGTGCCATTATTAGGAGCGCCTGCGGCTAATGTTACGGTATCACTAAAGTCACCCAAAGCCGAAAACAAAATATTAACGGTACTACAATTTACAGGTGAAAGGTTTGTATTAGATACATTCCAAGTAATAGTTTGAGGGACACCTTGTATCCATGTACTAGCTGTATTTTGCGATGTTACTGTAAATGCTGTAATAGGTGCCGAAGAACCATCATCAGAAACCACGACAGAATGTAAGGTCATTAAATCTGAGTTGGTTTGGCCATAGACAGCAACGTTGTCTCTTACGGTAAGAGCAAACTCAAAATCCCGTGCATTTTGAGGTATTACTTCCCAATCGGGCTGCAAATTGTTTGCCAGAATATCACCCAATTGTGGAAAATATCTGCTTGGGGAGGTAGTGCCTCTTCGCGATCTAAACATCGGTCCTGCAGTTGCTGTAGGAACTGGTCTTACCGGTGATTGCATATCTTCATTATCATTTTGCTCCCAAGTATAAGTTAATACATCTCCATCAGGATCTGTTGCAGAACCAGTGAGTATAAACGCTGTACCTACTGGAATAAAATATTCTGGTCCGGCTTCAACATCCTGAGGTGGATTGTTAGCTATTGGTGTTTCCGTAGGGCATACTGAACTTACGCCACCTTGAATATTTGCACTAATATCTCTAATATTAACAAAATTGAAATAGTCGTCAGAATTATCTTGAACATCTTGACCTGGACAAATACCTGCGTAGCCCATAATTGAAGATCCACTTCCTGGTTCAACTTCTGTGTTGTTTCCACTTTTTAAACATAAGGCTGTACCATTGTGCGTATGATAGCCACCCATTTGGTGTCCTATTTCATGAGCCACATAATCTACATCGAATGAATCGCCTGTAGGATTTGAACGCCCTGTCATACCACTTCCTTTGTTTCCAGAATTACAAACACATCCTATACAGCCTGCATTTCCTCCTCCATCAGTGTTAAAATTATGCCCTATGTCATAATTTGGATCACCAATTCCATTGACTGGATCATCAATGACTTCTTGAGTTTTGTCATTATATTCACCATCCCAAGGATCTGTTGCACCATCGTAGTACATGATCTTGAAGTTATTTGGCACTATTTGATAGGTAATACCCATTTCTTTTTCATAGATTCCGTTAACACGTGTCATTGTGATGTTTATCTGCGCTAAAATATTGGTCTTTTTATCAAAATCAGTCGTTGCACTTCCTATAAACAATGCTCCATATTCGCCTGTACATGACATGGCCAATCTAAATGTTCTCAGAGTTTTATCATTGGTACTTGTAGGCGCAACCAATTGTCTATTTTGCAACGTTTGCAGTTTATTCTGCATTGTATTATCTGTTTCGCACGAAAAAATATCGTTTGAGTTATCTACAAGATCGTCTCGTTTATATGCAATATAAACCGTCTTATCAGCCGTGTAAGGATCAATAAAAAACGTAGACTTTCCAGGCTCAAAAATTTGTGCATGGAAACCGGCTTGAGACACACTGAATCTTGCATATTTTCCTGGTGTATCTATACTCTTTCCTACATAGCTTTTAATATTAGGTACAAGTTCTGCAAGATCTGGATGAAGAATTTCAGCATCTAAAACCCTATAGTTTTCTAATTTGCCATTAGCATCTGGAATATTAACTATGTTGGGAGAATCACCAAAAAACTGACTTCTTAATGGTGCATTTTGAAGTTTAGATTTCACAGAAAATAAATCTACAGAATACAACGTGTATTCTGTTGGCATTTTATCTGTTCGGAATTTAATTTCGGAACTGCTCTTTAAATCGCTTTCAGACTTAATAGTCCAGTCAGAACTCTTGGACTGGGCCATTGAAAATGAAACTATTAAACAGCAAATCCACGTTAACTTTGAGAGGTAATTATTTTTCATATGGATTAAAATTAAGGTTAAAATAAAATCCTCATACAGATTGATCTGCATGAGGATTTAGTACTCATTTATTTTACGATAAACTTATAACTATTGGCTTTATTCTTATTAATAGTCATAAAATACATGCCTGAAGCATATTGTGTTAATGGAATAGATATTTCATTAGTTCCACTAAAAAACCTACTTTCTAGCAACACACCATTTATAGCATATATATCTATACTTTCAATGTTGACTTTAGAATTTACAATGTGTATATCTGAATTGCTATTTACAATAGTAGGATATACATTGAAACTATTAAAATCTAACGATCCAGAAGATAAAGTTTGCGAAGAGAACAATGCAAACACACTATTACCAGTAAATGTACCTTTATAGCTTCTAAATTGTTGCGCAGCATTATCTTCTAACAAACCACCAGTAATTGTATAATTTGTTGATGGGCTATTAGTGGCACCATCTACAGCAGATCCATCTACTTTAATTATTTGTAACGCATTTGGATCTGAAAATTCTGATGTTTCACTATAAGAATAGTATAATGTAATGTCGTAATTAGCGGTTGGTGCATCTACACCATCTGCGGTGATTTGCACTACTTTTCCGCTATAACTACCAGGAATATTTGAAAAATCACCACCAGTACCCGCGGACACAACTTCTAATGAAACACATCCGAGATCTACTGTCGCGTTTTCAATTTTGGCAATTACACCAGCATCTTGGTCGCTAATAAAGAAAATCTCATTTCCAGCTTTAACGGTTTCACTATCAGTACTGTTAACATCAGATTCAACAGCCGCAGGTTCTCCAGTTACTAATACATTATCAATAGTCATACTATACTCCGTACCTACTAATGCATCATTATACCATCTCCAGGCTACATAAAACTCTGTGTTATCTAAAACAGATAATGCCGAGTTATAAGTGCCACTAGCTGTAGTTTCTAAACCAGTAACAGCCACAAATGTTTCTAATGAAACGAAATTAGAACCATCAAATGAGTACAGCAGTTCACCATAATCATACAGCACTGAATCGTCAGCAGCTTCAGTTTCTCCACCAGCAGTCCAATCAAAAGATAAATTGACGTTAGAAATACCGCGCGCATCTATAAGATTAGTAACTAATAATAGATTGCCATCTTGTGCTTGGTTATAATTTGGACCTGTACCTGGTGCATTTCTATTTTCTACATAAGCGCGTCCAATAGCATTTGGATTTACACCATTTGATAACCAAATATTAGGATCTACCCCTAATTCACTTTGTTCTGTCCAGCCAGTAGGCATTGTGGTAGTATCAAATGTTTCATTAACTAACTCTACGGTTCCACTTCCTATGGCAGGAGTATAATCATCATCTTTAATAACCACATTATTTACTCTGGTTTCACTCCCGTTTATAAATTTTACAACGATTGTCTCTGGCCCTTCTACCAAAGCATCATTAAATACTGTGATTGTGAGGGTTTGTGTACCATCTGCGTTGAATGTAAAACTTGTATCTGATACAGCGTAATCTTCTGCTGAAGCAGTAGAATCTGTAAAATCAAAAGTTACGGTTTGAGGAGATCCAACATTAACTGCAGAAACATCAACAGTAAACTGGTTACTTTCATTACATCCATTAAGTACAGTGGCTTCATCAATGGAACTAGTGTTATCTGCATCAAAATAAACGATGTTGCTACCTGGTCCGATATATTGATCACCAACGCCAACTGCATACCACGCATTAGTTACTTGCTGAACTTCATTTGAAAATGCGCCATACTCTGCTTCTGCAAAAGCTATAGAGGCATCTCGCATGTCTTTGAACTTCGCATTTGCCGTTAACATAATTTCTCCCTGGAACGCAATTTGCTCTGCTTTATCATAGCCTAAGGAGATCACCTGATAAGAATTTAATACATCATTGACTTCATCATCTGAACTCGCTTTACTTCTACCTGGAGAATAAGCCTGACCAGATCCTTTTACTAATAAATAAAACCATTTGTTCAATACACCACTATTTGTATGTACACCACATTGATCGTTAGCCAAAGTTGGCTCACCACATTCTGGTTCTTGCCAGTTATCTCCGCCATAGGTATCTGGATCTCCTGCTGCCTTTGGATCATCCATCCAACGTAAAGCTCTAGATTCTGCAGATCCTGGTGCTAAACCACCATCTCTCTCATCAATTTGTTCTCCGATTCCCCAAGGATCGTAAGGTAATGTTGCATCAATATTTACTAATACATAGTTTTCAACGGCTGCAGCCCAGATATCTGAGAATCCTTCATTCATTGCACCAGATTCTCTGGCATATACCAAGTCTGAAGTTGCTGAACACACACCATGACCAATTTCATGACCACACACATCCATTGATGTTAAAGGTGCAAATGATCCGTTAGGATTTGTGCCACCTTGGTAACTTCCATCTCCATAAGTCATGGCTGTTCCATTCCAAAATGCATTATCATAGGCATCTCCGTAGTGAACGTAGTTGGTGACCTTAGTACCTAAGTTGTCATAGCTACTTCTTCCATGGACGTCTGCCCAATATTGTATAACAATCTCAGCTCCCCAATGTGCATCTAAAGCGATATCATCATTCGAGGTTTCATTATCTGCAGGGTAATTAAAAGTATCAAATCGGTTGCGCCAATGCTCATCTGCACTCCAGTTATTATCACCTACTTCTATAACTGTTTGTCCTTCTTCTGTTCTAGAAAATCCATCATATATGGAGTATGAAGGTATGCCACCCACGTTTATAGGAGCTCCGCCAACACCGTCATATGAACGTGTCTCATTTAATACTATTTGCAAAGCTGGATCTGTGATATAAGCAGACAAATCAATTGTTCCATCTAGAGAATACCTTGTATTTAATGGATCACTTGTATCAATTGTAGTTTCAAAACTACGGTTTCCCGCATATCTGGTATCACCTGTTGCCACAGCTCTGAAAGGAAATGCTAATTCTGCTTCTTGTTCTTTTCTTTTCTTGTTGATCTCATCAGCGTGTTTTATAATAGCGTCTGCTAATAAAATCTCGCCACTATTAGCATCTACATATACATTTGCTCTATATAATGGTTCAGAGGCATAGATGTTAAATTTATATGCTAACTTCAGATTAGCTGTTGTAGATTTATAATCGTTTACCAAAACTAATTCTCCTTCAGGAAAATGTTCTATATACGATGCCTCTAATCTTTGTATTTCTTGAATGTTTACCGTTTGAGATAATTCGTTTTGAATATTCTCCCAAACATAAACGTCTGCACCAACATGATTTGTTGCTGCTGCTCTAGCGTCGTCATTGGTTAATGAAGGAGATGCAGTTTCTGTATTATCGTATAAATAATGCTCTAAAGTAATTGCCTTTACTTTATTATTCTTGATTAAGGCTTTGTAGGCTCCATGCTCAAGTTTAACTCCGTTTAAGGAAGCATTATAACTAACTATTTCCCCACCAGTCTTTAAGTTGAACACTTTGTTTTCTGAAATTGTAAAACTGTCACCATCAATATTTAAAGCATTCATTAAGAAATCCACTACCATATCTCTAGTGAAATTTGCATTAGGATTTAGTTTAATAATGGAAGGTGTTTGTCGTTCCTTGTCAATTTTGTAGGATTGAACAGCGGGATTTGATTTTAAATTTTTCTCATTGAACACCTCTGTTTTGGACTGGCCAAATGCAGTTAATGTTGAAACAAGAAAGAAAATCGAGAGTAGTTTTCTTTTCATTTGATTTAGTTTAATAGATTAATTATTAGTGCCTATACTGCTCCACCTAAGAAACATGAATAGACGAATTATAACAAAAGTTAATACTTTGTTAAAATGAATTACGAATTTAGTTGGCTTATTCGGATACGGGTGGGAAGTAGTGCTTTTTTTCTATGCAAGCATATCATTATCCAAAAAAGTAATATGTAATATTTTTAAATTTTTAACATTAATGTTCAATGATACTTAAAATTTGTTAATATTCAAATCAAAATTTTAATTTTTTGCCTATTTATATAACGTATATCATAAAAATACCATTAGTACGAAAACGTTGTAGTAAAAATAAGCAAAACACGTTTTTTCCTACATTTTAAGTCGTGTTTTGACATAGAAATAGCTAAATTTTCAACTAAAAATTGATTCTAAAACTAAAATTTGGGGTAAATCCAAGTGACTTATTATCAATCTGTATGGCTTTAGAATCATCGTTAGGATCTACCTCAAAGTACCTGTTTATTACATTTTCCTCGTTGGTCAAATTTCTGACACCTAGATTTACTTTAGCATTAACTCCTTGACCTAATTTAAACGCATATGTTAGTGAGGCGTCAATCCGTTTAAAGGGATCGAGGTTTTCGTTATTTGGCAGGTCGTAATTAACGAATGTGGTATTACCATTTTGTACGGTTTCATTACCTTCTACAGGCTTGGTAAATGGTAAGCCTGTTCGCCAGATAGCTCCTATAGAAATTTCAAGATCATCAAGGATATTATAATTAACTGCTGTAGATACAGAGTGCCTTATATCCGCATTATTTGGAAATATTGAAGGTGTAAACGCTTTAAATACGTAATCATTTGTACTATAGATATAACTAATCCATGCACTGTAATTACGACTAGTCTTGTTTGCTAAAAACTCAATACCCATAGATGTATAGTCGCCAGTTGCATTTAAAAATTGAAAATTATTATAGAAACCTTGGTTTGATGCAGTGATTCCTTCAACCGTTTTGTGGAAGGCTGTTATATCAATTGCCAAATTGTTATGATTGTACTCTAAGCCCACTGAGCCTTGCTGACTTGTGGAAATTGGAATGGTTTCTTCGTTAGCTAATATCCATCGTCTGTTTTCAACACCTAAGAAATCGTCTTGAAAATCAATGATCTGTGTGGCTGATTGATTTTTAAACTCACCTTCTACTTTAACCGCTAATGTATTACCAATTTCTTGTCTTAAATTTAATCGTGGCTCTATAATTGATTTATTGAATTTCTGAAAATAATTATAACGTATACCTGCTCTAAAATAAGTTCCTTGATTTTTATATTCTAACTCCGAGTAACCAGAATGATTAATGAGTACATCTTTTTTGGTACGTATATAGGATGGTGCACTAACTGAGGTTTCATTGAGAATACCGGTTTCATTTAGTTGATACCCTATCAAAAGATTTAGGTTATCATTTATACTATAATTAGTATTTAGTTTAATACCTGTATCTAATACCTCATTGGCTTGTGTTAGTCTCTGATCTGTCTCTACAGTAAGTTCTTCCGCATCGACATTATACTTTGAATAATAGGCGCTTAACTGCGTAGTGAACCTGCTTGACCAGTTAGCGCTATAATTAAAGCCTACTCCTAAATTTTCTTGTTTGAGGTTACTTGATTTCGATGATGTTTCGTTATTAGAATTTGTTGATGATTCAGCATAATCTAAATTGTTATTAATAGCAATAATATTAGCCCGTAACTTATGCTCGTCATTGATATCTAGTAACAACTTAGCCGAGTAATCGTAAAAAAAGAAATCTGAGGTTGATGAACTATTACTTAATTCTTCATTTGTATTAATATCACTGTCTTGAAAACTACGCTCAAAATAATTCTCATAAGTAGGTGTATTAAACGCATCTGTATAGGATCGTCTTCCAGAAACGTGAAGCTCAAGAGATTTTGATATAGGGATTTCTAAAAATGCATCAGCACTAATAAGGTTAAAGCCAGCTCCTCCAGATAGTTTTTTACTGAGTTCATTTTTGGTGAACATATTAATGGTACTAGACACACCATCACTAAATTCACTACTCGTTCCGTTTTTAGATACTACTACCTTATTAGTAAGAAATGGATTATAAGCCGTTATTAATCCAAAAAAATGACCAGAATGATACATTTTTATACCGTCCCACAATACCAAGTTTTGATCATTGGTACCACCACGAACATTGATATTTGCAATGCTCTCATTTGTACTCTCCACACCAGGTAAGGCTTGTATAGATTGCAAGATATCTGGCTCTATAAGACCTGGCAAAATACCGAATTGCTCTGTATTTAGAACCACACTACCATCGATACGTTTTTGCAATCCTGTGGTGAGGAATTTAGTTATTAATATTTCACTTAATTCCTCATTATTTGGTTGTAACGTTACTATCTGGCACGAATTAGAATTATTCAGTAGTTTGGCTGATACGCGTTTTGTGGTATATCCTAAATAAGAAATACTTATTAATGCATTGACTGGCACGTCGTCTATTCTAAATTCACCTAAATCGTTGGCAGAAACACCACGTGTAGAATTTACTACAACAACCGATGCGCCGTAGAGTGGCAGCTTTGAATCTTCATCAATTATAGTTCCACAAATTGAAATGGTTTTACCAATTACCGAAACTGTTATGTAACGTTCATCTAATAATTGCCAATTGAGCAGTGTATTTTGGTTTAAATACACCAAGGTTTCATTTAAATTTAGATCTACCGCTGGTGGTTTAATTGAAACAGATTCAACATCATTTACAGAATATGAAACTTTAACATCAAATTTTTTCTCTAATTGTTCAATGATTGTGGCTAAAGGAACTATTGACTTATCATTTTGAGAAAAGCCTAAATGTACTACTACCAAGAAGAGGAATAGTCTTAGTTTACTCGCCATTATATTTATATATCGTCACTTTTTTACCATCAATTTTGTATGCAAGACGTAATGGTATGGTTACTGCTTGAAGGGCTTTGTTTATATTGTTGTGCGTAAATGTTCCTGTGAATAACATATCTATATTTACATTACTATTAGTAATTCTTACATCATAATGTCTTTGTATTTCGTTAATAACATATATCAATGGCATTCTATCAAAAGAAGATTCCGCGTTTAACCATGAAGGTGACAAGGTACTAAAACTCTCTACATCTTGTACTTGTCCTTTTAATACTCTAAAGGTATTACCTGGTGATAAAATATCTTCTTCGTCCTTGTATTTAACGCTCACAGAACCTTCGTAGCATTGTACTTCAAAATAATCATTTCGCTCCTTTACATTAAACTGAGTTCCAAGAACCTGAACTGTGCCATGCGATGTATAGACTGTAAACTTCTGACCTTTACTTACTTTAAAAAAAGCTTCACCATGAAGATCTAACTTACGTTCATCATTCCATGTCTTTTTATTATAGGCCAATTCAGAATCTGCATTAAGTATAACTTCTGATTTATCAGGAAGAGCTAAGATCTCTGTTTCGGCAATCGATGTATTAAATGATTTTTCATTATTAAAAAACACAAAGTATGACGCGCCTAACATAACAACGACAACAGCTGCAATTCTTAAAAACGCTTTAAAACCAAGAGACTTTTCAGCAGCACTTTCGTTTTCACTCAATCGCTCTCTAAAATCTCTTAATGCTTGTTTTGCATCTATTTCTGGCGCTCGTAATTGAGAAGCATAATGTTCTATCTTACTATAAATGTTAGTATCTAGATCCTCATTTACACTATTAATTTCAGAATCTTTTAGCTCTCTGTTAAACCATTTTAATATGTCTTTTTCTTTTTTCATGAGTACTATAACTACTACTAAGACAACTTAATTTAATTTTACCCTACCTTAATATTATATATTTTCTATTTTTTCTCTTAAGGTCTGTAATGCTCCTGACATTCTTTTCTCAACTGCTTTTTGAGAAATGTCTAATAATTCTGCTATTTCTCGGTATTTTTTTCCTTCAATCCGGTTTAACAAAAAAACCTCTCGCTGGGCATCTGTGAGTAAAGCAATTGCCTTTTGTAGCTTTTGCTTAAATTCTTCCTCTTCCATTATATATTGAGGACTTTGATTGTTTCTATCTAAATAAGGAGACTCCTTAGCATATTGCAAAACTACTTTTTTGTGTTTTACCGTATTTAAAAACAAATTATTGATGGTAGTAAACAAATATGTTTTGGCCTTGGTAAACTCAATTTTTGAGCAATTCTCCCAAATTTTAGAAAATGCATCTTGAACCAGATCTAACGACGCATCACTATCTCCACATTTGTAGTATGCAAAATTACTTGCAGATTTTACGTGCTCCATGTAGAAAGAATTAAAATATAACTCTTCACAAAGGTTTTGATTTGGGTGTGTCATGAACCAATCGATGTTTTATAACGTAAATAAAGGTAATACAATTAAAATATTGTACATAATTGAAAGATTTATGTGTAATAAAAGTAGAATCTGATGAATTATCTTAATAATTACAAAATTAATCCTATTATTTATTTTACTGATTTTCAATTATTTACACATGAATTTATTAAAATTTTCTAAAAATTTTGAATACTAGGTAGGGTAAACTACAAGTTGGTTGTCTTACTTATAGAAACCCGAAAGTTTCGATTTTAAAATAAACCCCAATTAATAAAAATTAGAAATTATGAAAACTTTAAAATTTATTACAGCAATTATCGTAATGTCGTTATTTACACTTACGTCTTGTCAAGATGAAATAGATAACGAGAACGGACAGAACCCTAACACAAACACTGCTAATTCTGAAACAGCCAACAACCTGAGAAGAACAGCAATGTATGATGGTTCATTTGATGACTTTTTAGATGGCATTTCTTGTTCATCTTTAGTATTACCTGTTACAGCTACGGTTAACAATCAAGAAGTTACAATTGTAAGTTCAGCAAGCTACAGCCAGGTATTAGAAATTTTAGCTGAGTTTAATGATGACGAAGATACTGTTCAATTACAGTTCCCAGTTACAGTAAACTTAAGAAATTACACGCAAGTAGTAGTTACTAATCAAGCGCAATATGATGAAATCATGGCTGCTTGTGAAGCTGCTGAAGACGCCGCAGATGATGCTATTTCATGTATAGATATTGATTTTCCAATTAGTATCCTTACCTATAACTTAAATGCAGAGCAAACTGGTAGTGTAGTATTAGAATCTCAACAAGAGCTTTATACTTACATGTCAAACTTTGAAGATGATCAATTGTTTGCAGTAAACTATCCTATTACAATCTCTTTTGATGGTGAATCAACAACTACAATTACAAGTGATGCGCAATTAAATGCAAGTATCGTAGAGTGTTTAGCACAGGAAGATATTGAAGAGGAAGCTGAAGAAAATGCTAATGCGTTAGAATCAATTTTAGTAGATGGCTTATTTAGAGTTGAGGCTTTTGTAAACGCTGGTGTTGATACAGCAAATACATATGCTGACTATACTATTGATTTTGCAAACGATCTTACAGTAAGAGCCGAAAACACAGTAAATCAAACCGCTGAGGATGTAGAAGGTACGTACGAAGTAGCTTCTGAAACAGAAGTATACTTGAGTCTTCAATTCTCAGGAAACACATCCTTTAATCTACTTAACAACTCGTGGGAAGTAACCAATTATAGTGAAACATCTATCTCGTTACAAAGTACTACAGATGCCGCAGTAACATTAGTTCTCGGTCAACTGTAACAACAGTAATGTTAGAGTTGTATTACTGGGTTATGTTGTGGGAAACAGCTGCTGGGAAACCGGCAGCTGTTTATTCAATTAAAAACAAATAATAAAAACAATACTATGAAACGCATTTTAATACTATGTCTAAGTGTAATTATTGTGGCATGTACCACTGAAGAAAGCAACACAAATACACCCAACGTAGATAACACATTAGAAAACAAACAACCAACAGGATCATCATCTAACGATT
Source organism: Winogradskyella sp. (assembly GCA_013003655.1). GTDB lineage: Bacteria > Bacteroidota > Bacteroidia > Flavobacteriales > Flavobacteriaceae > JABDIQ01. The sequence goes on from JABDIQ010000140.1 coordinate 15,347, forward strand.
TGTTATCAGATGATACATTTACAAGTATGGTTTTAGAAATAGTATATGTTGATGGATTTGAGCCAACACAGACCGCAATTAATAATTTGGTGAACTTTATTGAAGAACGATCGTTTAAACCTAATGGCATTACCATAGATATGAGATCTATTCCTTCACCAGGAACATCTCCATATACCAATGAAGATATCGTAACCATTGAAGATAATAACCGTACACGATATAATACGAATACTCAAATTGCAGTTTGGGCATTTTTTGCAGATGGGCAGTCGGCTTCAAATACAGAAAATAGTGTTGTATTAGGTACAGCGTATAGAAACACCTCATTTGTAATCTATGAGGAGACCATACAAAATTTAACAGATGGCACCTTTGGACCAAGTCAATCAGTTTTAGAAAGCACAGTAATGTTGCATGAATTTGGCCATATTTACGGATTAACTAATTTAGGCGCGCCATTACAATCAGATCATGAAGATCAAGATAATCCAAGACATTGTGATGTTGAAGATTGCCTTATGTATTTTCAATCTGAAACCGGAAGCGGTGTTATGAACATGGTTTCTGGAGGAAATGCACCTCAATTAGATGCTCAATGCATAGCAGATTTACAGGCCAATGGCGGAAAATAAACACTAACAATTAAAGATTAAACACAATGAAAACTCAACTATTAACCTTTGCATTTTCCTTACTAATTTCAATAGGTTTAAGTGCACAAGAAGACACGAACACAAACAAATCCTTTGCAGGTTTAAAAGGTGGATATAATCTTGCAGCCGTTAGTTTTGATGGCGAGAGTGAAACAGGTCAGCGTCATAGCTTTCATATTGGTTTTTATGGCGAATCATTTTTAAATGAAAATGTATCCATTCAACCAGAATTGATTTATTCTCAACAAGGCTATGAGATTAGAGATGGAAGCGGCACGTTTAAACAAAAATTAAATTACCTCAATTTACCATTAATGCTAAAAGCCTATCCTTCAGAACATTTCTTTTTAGAAATTGGGCCTCAGGTAGGTGTCGCTATAACTCATAAAGAAGAGTTTGATAGCAGCTTCAATCTTTTTGATACATCACAAGAATTTAACCCGAGTAGTTTTGATTGGGGTGTAAACTTTGGTGGTGGATTTAAAACAGATACTGGAGTAAGTTTGGGCGTACGTTATCACCTCGGTTTGGGTGATGTTTATGACGACGGTCAACCAAAAAACAGAGTGTGGCAATTTTCACTAGGATTCGATTTCTAGTACACACTTAGATTAATAGCAAATAAAAAAGCCGACCATTTCTGGTCGGCTTTTCATTTATAACTATATGATTATGCGTCAATATTAGCGTAGATAGCATTCTTTTCAATGAATTCTCGCCTTGGCGGAACCTCATCACCCATTAACATGGAGAATATTCTATCAGCTTCACTTCCATTATCAATTTGAACTAGTCGTAGCGTTCTAAACTCTGGATTCATCGTTGTGTCCCAAAGTTGCTCCGCATTCATTTCTCCTAAACCTTTATAACGCTGAATTTTTGCACCATCTCCAAATTCTGCTATAATCTCATCGCGCTCTTTATCACTCCATGCGTATTGCTTCTTAGCACCTTTTCTAATTAAATATAAAGGTGGTGTAGCAATATATATATGTCCTGCCTCAATCAATTCTTTCATATATCTAAAGAAGAACGTTAAGATCAATGTTGCAATATGGCTACCATCAATATCGGCATCACACATAATAACTACTTTATGATAGCGTAATTTAGATAGATTAAGTGCTTTACTGTCTTCTTCTGTACCAATAGTTACTCCAAGTGCAGTGAAAATATTTTTAATTTCCTCGTTTTCAAAGACCTTATGAGTCATTGCTTTTTCTACGTTTAAAATCTTACCTCTTAGTGGCAGAATAGCTTGAAAATTTCTATCGCGTCCTTGTTTCGCCGTACCACCTGCAGAATCTCCCTCTACCAAAAACACTTCGCATTTTGAAGGATCTTGCTCAGAACAATCTGATAATTTCCCAGGTAAACCGCCAATACTCATCACGGTTTTACGTTGTACCATTTCACGAGCTTTTTGAGCTGCATGTCTGGCTTGAGCCGCTAAAATTACTTTCTGTACAATTATTTTAGCATCATCTGGATGCTCTTCAAGATAATCTGTAAGCATTTCAGAAACTGCCTGACTCACCGAAGCCGATACCTCACGGTTACCAAGTTTGGTTTTGGTTTGTCCTTCAAATTGAGGCTCTTGTACTTTTACTGAAATAATTGCAGTAAGTCCTTCTCTAAAATCGTCACCAGCAATATCAAATTTCAACTTATCAAGCATTCCAGATTCATCGGCATACTTTTTTAATGTATGCGTTAAACCTCGTCTAAATCCTGTTAAATGTGTACCTCCTTCGTGTGTGTTGATATTGTTTACATAAGAGTGTAAATTTTCAGCATAAGAGGTGTTATAGATCATAGCAACCTCAACAGGAACACCATTCTTTTCGCCTTCAAAAGCTATAACATCTTTCATTAAAGGCTCACGAGTTGCATCTAAATACTTAATAAATTCTTTTAACCCTTCTTCTGAATGAAACGTTTCTCCTTCAAACTCGCCATCATCTTTTTTATTTCTCTTATCAACTAAATGTACCGTAATACCTTTATTCAAATAAGCCAATTCACGTAATCTACTCGCTAGAGTATCATAGCTATATTCTAAAGTTTGAGTGAAAATAGTGGGATCAGGTCTAAACGTTACGGTGGTTCCTCGCTTTTCTGTTTCACCAGCTTGTTTTACTGGATATAGGGCTTTACCTCGCTCATATTCTTGCTCGTAAATTTTACCATTTCTATATACTGTTGCTTTTAAGTGTTCTGAAAGTGCATTAACACAACTTACACCAACACCATGCAATCCACCAGAAACCTTATAAGAATCTTTATCAAACTTTCCGCCAGCACCAATTTTAGTCATTACAACTTCCAGTGCAGATACCCCTTCTTTTTTATGTAAATCTACAGGTATTCCACGTCCGTCATCTTCAGTCGTAATCGAGTTATCTTCATTTATAATAACCGTAATATTGTTACAATGTCCTGCCAACGCTTCATCAATAGAGTTATCTACAACTTCGTAAACCAAATGATGGAGTCCTCTTGTACCAACATCTCCAATGTACATAGAAGGACGCATTCTTACATGCTCCATACCTTCTAACGCTTGTATACTATCAGCGGAATAATTATGCTTGTTAAATTCTTCTTTCATTTACTTTTAGTCTTTATATTGTTAGATTTATAGCATAAAAAAATGATACAGAGGTATCATTTTTTGGATACTAACAAATATACAACTTTATAACCCTTTTTTTAGCGTTTTTGAAGCATTTATAACATAATTATTAACATTTGTTAATTACGAGAAAGTCTCTTAAAACGTCTAAAAATAGCCTTAAAATTGAAATGTGTTATTTTTTTTATACTCAGAAAAAGTAAAAATACAAAAGTGGCTCATAGGCCTTATTTTGACCTAAATTGCCACTAATAATTAACTAGAAAGTACATCAATATGCATCATCATGAACTTTTGCGACTGCTCTTCCACTTGGATCGTTCATATTCTTAAAAGCTTCATCCCACTCCAACGCAATTTTTGTACTGCAAGCCACACTTGGTTCTTGAGGAACACTTAAAGCGGATGCATCACTCGGAAAGTGCCCTTCAAAAATAGTACGATAATAATACTCTTCTTTATTCTGTGGTGTTTGAATAGGAAATCTAAAATGTGCATTGGCCATTTGTTCATCAGATACTTCAGTGGCAACCACCTCTTTTAATGTATCTATCCAACTGTAACCAACACCATCACTAAATTGTTCTTTTTGTCGCCATGCTACACTTTCAGGAAGCATATCTTCAAATGCTTTACGCACTACCCATTTTTCCATTCTGTCTTTAGTAATCATCTTGTCTTTAGGGTTGATGCGCATGGCTACATCCATAAATTCCTTGTCTAAAAAAGGAACTCTACCTTCAATTCCCCAAGCAGCTAAACTTTTATTTGCACGTAAACAATCGTACATATGTAGTTTACTTAATTTTCTAACAGTTTCTTCGTGAAATTCTTTGGCGTTAGGGGCTTTATGAAAATAGAGATAGCCACCAAAGAGTTCGTCTGCACCTTCACCAGACAGTACCATTTTAATACCCATTGATTTAATAACTCTGGCCATAAGGTACATTGGTGTTGAAGCTCTTATAGTAGTAATATCATACGTTTCGAGCTGGTAGATAACATCTTTAATAGCGTCTAACCCTTCTTGAATGGTAAATTTTATTTCATGATGTACAGTACCAATATGATCTGCTACTTTTTTTGCTGCTGCTAAATCGGGAGAGCCTTCCAATCCAACAGAAAATGAATGTAGTTGTGGCCACCAAGCTTCCTTGGTATCATCAGATTCTACACGTTTTTGAGCATATTTTTTTGCAATAGCAGACGTAATGGAAGAATCTAAACCTCCAGATAGTAGAACACCATAAGGTACATCACTCATTAACTGCCTATGTACAGCGTCTTCTAGTGCTTGCTTAAGTTCTACAATACTGGTTTCATTGTCCTTTACATTATCATAGTCTACCCAATCGCGATGATACCACTGCACAAATTTCCCATCTTTACTACTTAGATAATGACCCGGTGGAAATAATTCAATCTTGGTACAATAGCCTTCCAACGCTTTTAATTCTGAGGCAACATAAAATGTACCATGCTTATCCCATCCTATATATAATGGAATAATACCCATATGATCTCGTGCAACGAAGTATTCGTCCTTATTACTATCGTAAATAGCAAAGCCGAAGATTCCATTGAGATCGTCAAGAAATTCATGACCCTTCTTTTGATATA
>JABDIQ010000059.1 GCA_013003655.1 Winogradskyella sp.
AAGCGTCAATTTGCTATACCTAATTATTTAACACCAAGAGTTTTTAACTTAAGGCTATCTGCTAGATTTTAATACAGAATTGAATATTTCTATAAAATTTTAGAGTAACTACTTTAAACTCCGTTTATTGGCAAGTACAATCATAAAATAATATCTATATTTGATTTTACCCTCTTTCTGCTTCATCATGCTTTTCCTTCTGATAAGGATACACGTATTGTGAAAAAGCATTTTACATTATTTTTTGTTATATCATCACTATTTTGTCGTGCACAATTAAGTGTACAAAATGATGCTTATATCTACGTTAACGATACGTTTATTTTTGTTGAAGATGATGTTAATTTAGATGATGTTAATTCAACATTATACCTAAGAAACGAAGGTCAATTGTTACAGGGCAATGGAGTCACGGGAAATACAGGAAACGGTGAACTAAGCGTCTATCAACAAGGGACAGTAAATAAATGGACCTATAATTTTTGGTGCTCTCCTATTGGTCAGGCAAATGGATCAAATACCAACGGCGATTTTAATATAACACAACTTAAGCAACCTTTTTCAAATTTGGTGAGCAATGACTTCAACTTTGTTTCTTCAGATGATGGCAACAACCTAGCTAATCCTATTGAAATTTCAAATAGATGGATCTACACTTATCAGCAATCTGCAGAATATGGCGATTGGAATTATGTCGGTAACATAAATGATATTATACCGGGCTTAGGTTTTACTATGAAAGGCACCAGTGGCAATCCCGTAGTAGGACAAACAGTAGACTTTAGAGGTAAGCCAAATAATGGTCTTATTATTAATGGCGTAAGAGATACAGAATTTACGCTTGTTGGCAACCCTTATCCAAGCGCAATGGACGCAGCAGCTTTTATTCACCACCCTTTGAATGTTACAATTATTAATGGCGTATTATATTATTGGGAACAGAGAACAGATATTGAAAGTCATGTTTTAAGCAATTATATCGGTGGATATGCTGAATACACGATAGACGCAACAGGAGCCGTAGAAACTTTTGTGCCAGCAGTTTTCTTTACATACGATGCAAATGGAGACCCTCTACCCTTACCTCCTCCAGGAGAGTTCGGCTCTAAGACAGCAAAGCGATACATTCCTGTCGGACAAGGATTCATGGTTGAAGGCAGCGCTCCTTTCGGTTTTGTAAGAACTACCAATGATATGAGAGTTTTTGAAAAAGAATCGAGCGGCAATAGCTATTTCTTTCGTAACAGCCATAATTCAGAACAGATAGATGAGATAGTTTACAATGAATATGGATTAAACATAGTGCCTGATGATTATAAGAGATTTCGTTTAAATGTAGATTTTTCAGTTTCGGGAAATGAATATACCAGACAATTACTTATGAACTTTCATGACAGCGCCACAACTAATTTTGACTATGGTCTAGAAGTTAAAAGATCAGAGAACTTGTCTACGGATGCTTATTGGAATCAGGACGGCATTCCTTACTCTGTGCAAGCTTTGCAATTTAATGAAGATCTTATCATTCCTATAACGCTACAGATAGAAGAAGTGCAACCCGTTAAAATTAGATTATTCGATGCTCAAAATTTTGTAGAGAACCAACCCATCTATGTTTTTGATACGGAAAA
>JABDIQ010000112.1 GCA_013003655.1 Winogradskyella sp.
TAAAATATGCTTTTGGAGAAATTATTCTTGTCGTATTTGGAATTTTAATTGCTCTTTCTATTAATAATTGGAATGAAAATCGAAAAGATGTTCAGATTCAACTTCAATTGTTAAAAGAGTTAAAGGAAATGGCGGATGGAGATTACAAGCGAAACCAATTTCACCTAGAAAGAAACAAGAAATATTTGAATTCTATTGAGATTATAATTCATTGCTTTGAAAATGGTTTGCCTTATAATGACTCGTTAGCGGATCATTTTTCATATGCACATTCAAGATTAGTCACTCAAATTAAGGATAATGCTTATCAAAATATTGTAAATCATGGTATGACTTTTATTAAAAACGACAATATCAAATTTTACATGACAAATCTATATGGGAATAGAAATGAGTTTTTAGAAAAATTAGATGATAGATTTAATTTATTCTATTTTCAAGTTGTCGCGCCTGAACTAATCAACTATTTTGACCATTTAAATCCTCAGGGTTTAGGTGGAAGAAGAAAAATGATTCCTTTGGACTATTCAACACTTTCAAAAAGCACTAAGTACATGAGTATTTTAAGGTCTACACATGCCTATCTAGAAGGTTATATTGGGTGGCAAGAACAAACCATGATTAATGGACTGAATGAATTATCCAAAAGTCTAGACTCAGAAATTGATCGAATTCAAAAATAACGAAAGCACAACAACGTGCCTGCCTGCGGTAGGCAGGTATAATTGCTTCGCCAGTTCGCTGCGCTCGTGTCATCCGGCGGATGAATTTCAATTAAAATAATTACCTTTATATAATCGTATGATTTATTTGGAAAAAGTACGTCGCACAGCCTCGTTCCTTTTTCCACTCGGATTTCGCCACTCCTACTTCGCTAAAGCTTCGTAGGACGTGACTCAGAAAAGCGCAAGGCGCTTCGGCTGAAAATCCGGCCTACCTGCCTGCCGGCAGGCAGGAATCATACCTGCCCGCCACATATATTTATATTAGTGGCAGGCGGGCACGAACACGTTAGGTACTATTTACAAATAATAATTGAAAGCAATAAGTAAAACTCCATTAGTAAAATTAGAAAGGATAGCAGAGCCTAACAGCGCAGAAATATTTGTAAAATTAGAAAGTGCCAATCGAACGGGTAGTATGAAAGATAGAATGGCACTTTCAATGATTGAAGGAGCTGAAAATCTTGGAGAACTTCAACCGGGAGGAACCGTAATTGAATATACCGGAGGAAGTACTGGTAGCTCACTTGCTATGATTTGTTCCATCAAGGGTTATAAAGCCCATTTAATATCTTCGGACGCATTTTCGGAAGAAAAAATTAAAATGATGAGAGCTTTTGGTGCAAAAGTGGAAATTATCCCTAGTAAGGATGGTAGCATCACGGTTGAACTTATTAAGAACATGGAACAAAGAACACGGGAGCTAAATGAAAACGATAATACTTTCTGGATAGATCAATTTAATAATGTAGATAACAGTAAAGGATATCATGGCATGGCCTATGAAATTTTATCTGATCTTGACAATCAATTTGATGAGTTTATAGCCGGCGTAGGTACAGGTGGGTGTTTTTCTGGAAATTCAGAAATATTTAAAAAAGAAATACCTAGTATAAAATGTATTGCCACAGAACCTTACTATGTAAGAGCTCTCTCTGGAGGCGATATGAGTGGTGGCCACAAGCTCGAAGGAATGGGAATTGGTTTTGTCCCTTCCATTTGCAGATTAGACTTGGCCGACAAAATAATAGCGGTAAAAGATGAAGATGCCTACAATATGTGTCGAGAATTGGCTGCTAAAGAGGGTATTTTTGGAGGAGCGTCTTCAGGTGCAAATGTCTGGGCTGCAATTCAAAGAGCTCGAGTTATTGGGCATGGAAAAAAAATAGTTACAGTGATATGTGACTCTGGACTAAAGTACCTTAAAGGTAATTTATATAAATAAAACAGTACCTAACAACGTGTATAGTTCATTGCGTCTGATTTTCCTTTCGGAAAATCCACGCTGCTGAACAATAGGTTTCTGTTGATTTGTTAACTTAGTACTCAACGCAACGAAACCATACACGAAACCGTTGTGCTTAATTTCAGAAAATGGGAAAAATTACCATAAGCAAATTAATGAGTTGAACTTTTGATTATAGAACTAAAGAAGATAATTATGAAAGAAATACTTGAAGAATATGCTTTGATCGCTGAAATCATATCAGCCCTTGCTGTTGTTACTTCATTGATTTTTGTTGGATTACAAATAAGGAGTAATACAAAAGCAACACAAGCCTCAACTTTTCATGAGATTGCGGCCCTAGATATTCATATAC
>JABDIQ010000132.1 GCA_013003655.1 Winogradskyella sp.
AATTGATAAGATCCATAAATTGTCTCATCAACATTTACACACTAAATTTTGGATTATTGATACTCCTGAGTTGCCAAAAAAAGCTGTTTCTATCAAAACCATTCGGAAATATCCCACCTCAGTGCTGATCAATGATTTTATAAACGAATTCAAATTTGGTCTGTGAAGAATCATAAAAATTTGTTACTTTTAATGAAGTACTTGTTAAAACCGTAACTTTACTTCCTAAATTAATAATTATGTCCGGAACACTGAATAAAGTAATGCTTATAGGTCATTTAGGTGATGAAGTGAAAATGCATTATTTTGATGATAAAAACTGCGTAGGTCGTTTTCCATTAGCAACCAACGAAACTTACGTTAACAAACAAACCAATGAGCGCGTTTCTAATACAGAATGGCACAATATTGTAGTACGAAATAAAGCCGCTGAAATTTGCGAAAAGTACCTCACCAAAGGTGATAAGGTCTATATTGAAGGACGCATAAAAACACGCAAATGGCAAGACGATAAAGGAAACGATCGCTATTCTACGGAAATACAGTGTACAGAATTTACTTTTTTATCAACCAAAAATGACGACCAAAATTCAACGCCAAGTAATACCTCTAACCAAGCATCTCAACCTAAAGAGACAACGGTAAATGAGCCCATTGGTGATAATGATGATCTTCCGTTTTAATACCCATTAATTAACCCAAATTTGGATCCCGAACCCACGATAATAGCGTTAATAGTATTAGCATCAAATGCTACGCTACTCACTAGCTTTATTCTAATTTTTCTGCTTCTTATTTGTTCTGGATTAATCTCTGGTGCTGAAGTGGCTATTTTCTCATTGACAAAGAGTAATATAGACCAAGGTCTCGAAGAAAAATCTGTGACCATGCAGATTATTGCTAAGCTGTTAGACAGGCCTAAAAAACTTCTTGCCACCATATTGGTAGCCAATAATTTTATAAACATTGCTATAGTGCTACTGTTTGCTTTTGTTGGCGAAACTATTTTTAAAAGTATTGAAAGCACCATTTTTAGGTTTTTATTAGAAGTGGTTATTGTAACCTTTCTCATCCTATTATTTGGAGAGATCATTCCAAAGATCTATGCCAGCAGAAACAGCATTAAGTTCGCCTCCTTGATGGCAAGACCTTTAAAAGTTCTTGATGTTATTTTTTCACCAATCAGCATGCCTATGCGATTTGTTACTATACAAATACAAAATATACTAGGCAAAAAAAGATCTAATATTAGCGTTGATCGGCTGTCTCAGGCATTAGAACTCACTAATAACGTAGATACCACAAGTGAAGAGCAAAAAATACTTCAAGGTATTGTTTCCTTTGGCAACACAGATACTAAACAGGTAATGCGGCCACGTATGGACATCTTTGCTCTGAGCGACACTGAACCATTTGAAAAGATCGTAAAAGAGATTGTTGACAATGGCTATTCTAGAATTCCGGTGTATACTGAAACTGTGGACAACGTTATTGGTATTTTATATGCAAAAGACCTATTACCTCATCTCAATAAAAAGACCTTTAAATGGACCTC
>JABDIQ010000148.1 GCA_013003655.1 Winogradskyella sp.
CTTTACAAATGGATGGGCCTATGATTGTCATTGCTGGTGCAGGCTCTGGTAAGACAAGAGTATTAACCTACAAAATTGCCTATTTAATGAGTAAGGGTGTTGACCCTTTTAATATTCTGGCATTAACCTTTACCAATAAAGCAGCGAGAGAGATGAAGGGTAGAATATCTAATATAGTAGGTGATAGTGAAGCTAAAAATCTATGGATGGGTACGTTTCACTCTGTTTTCGCTAAAATCTTAAGGTTTGAAGCAGACAGATTAGGCTACCCTTCTAATTTTACCATTTACGATACTCAAGATTCAGACCGATTGATTGCTTCTATAATCAAAGAAATGAAGCTAGATAAGGATGTCTATAAATACAAGCAAATACGATCTAGGATTTCATCTTATAAAAACAATCTAATTACGGTAAAAGCTTATAGAAATAATCCTGAGTTAGTCGAGGCAGATACTATGGCAAGGCGTCCAAGGATGGGAGATATCTATGAAAATTATGTAGAGCGTTGTTTTAAGGCAGGCGCCATGGATTTTGATGATCTCTTACTTAAAACTAATGAATTACTAACTCGTTTTCCTGATGTGCTGGCCAAATACCAAGATCGGTTTAGATATATATTGGTAGATGAGTATCAAGATACCAATCATTCTCAATACCTTATTGTAAGAGCACTATCAGATCGCTTTCAAAATATTTGTGTGGTAGGTGATGATGCGCAAAGTATTTATGCCTTTAGAGGTGCAAATATCAATAACATCCTCAATTTTCAACGAGATTATGATAATGTTAAAGTCTTCAGATTAGAGCAAAATTATCGTTCCACAAAAAATATAGTTAACGCTGCAAATTCTGTTATAGATAAAAATCAGACTAAGCTTGATAAAATCGTATGGACAGCCAATGAGGAAGGGCAAAAGATCAAGGTAAACAGACTTATGACCGATGGTGATGAAGGGCGTTATGTAGCCAATACAATCTTTGAAACCAAAATGCAGCAACAGTTAAACAATAGTGACTTTGCTGTGCTCTATCGTACAAATGCACAATCGAGAGCTATTGAAGATGCCTTACGAAAAAGGGATATTCCATATAGAATTTATGGAGGCTTATCCTTTTATCAGCGCAAAGAAATAAAAGATGTACTATCTTACCTCAGACTTATCATTAACACTGCTGATGAGGAAGCATTAAAGCGAATTATCAACTTTCCAGCGCGTGGCATTGGCCAAACAACCATTGATAAATTAATAGTTGCTGCCAATGCCTATAAAAAAACAATCTTTGAGGTCATTGAAAACATTGACCAGTTAGAAGTTGCCATAAATTCGGGTACTAGACAAAAACTAAAGGACTTTGTAACAATGATTCAAAGTTTTCAGGTGATGAATAGTAATGCTAATGCTTTTGAACTATCAGAGCACGTAGTTAAAGTATCTGGATTAATGAAGGAATTCAATAAAGATGGTACACCAGAAGGAATCGCTAAAATGGAGAACATTGAGGAGTTACTCAATGGTATTAAGGATTTTGTTGAAGGCCAGAAAGAAATTGCGGATAGTACCGCCTCTTTAACCGAATTTTTGGAAGACGTGGCCTTGGCAACAGATCTTGATGCAGATAAAGGAGATCCTAATCATGTGGCATTAATGACCATACATCTTGCTAAAGGTTTAGAATTTTCTCATGTGTTTATTGTTGGACTTGAAGAGGATCTTTTCCCTAGCGCTATGAGTATGAGTACGCGTAGTGAGTTGGAGGAAGAGCGACGTTTGTTTTATGTAGCACTGACCAGAGCCGAAAAACAAGCTTATCTTACCTACACATTATCAAGATATAGGTGGGGAAAACTCATCGATGCTGAACCGAGCCGATTCTTAGAAGAAATAGATGACGATTATTTAGATATATTGACACCAATTGAAGAGCGCAGATTCAACCCTATGTTAGACCCTTCAATTTTTGGAGACGTGGAACCCAACAAGGTACGTTACAAAAAACCTGTGGCAAAAAAGGCAAAAGTCAAAACCGAAAAATTTCAGATTAGCGTTCCAAAAAAATTGAAGCCTATTAAAAAGTCAGGCGAAAGAACTAATTTGTTCGATAGTAAACTCACCGTTGG
>JABDIQ010000151.1 GCA_013003655.1 Winogradskyella sp.
ATTCAGTGATTGCACCAATAGCTACTAAGTCTGTATTTATAAAAATGCCATCAATATCCTTATGGTCTTTTAGTAATTGCTTCGTGAAAAAAGTTCCTTCATCAAAACTCATATCTTTTAATATATAGACTAACGAAGGGTCATAAGTAAATCCATGATCTGTCAATGCCTGCTTATAACCCAAAAAACGATCTATAGAATTCTGGGGTAATAACGGCCCCCTAAAATGTGCGATGCGTTTACATCCAGAGTCAATTAAGTGTTTTGTTGCAGTATAAGCTGCTTTTCTATCATTAATGATAACTTTAGAGCAATTAACAATTTTAGCTATTTTATCAAACATTACAAGTGGTGTACCTTGTACCATCAAATCGTTGAGATGTTTAAAATTTCCCGTACCATTGGCCAGTGATATAAGCACACCATCTACCCTTTTGCTTAGTAGTAAATCAATTTGCTTCTTCTCTAATTCATAAGACTCGTTGGATTGTAGGATGATGACCAAATACCCTTTCTTTTCGGCTTGGGCTATAATGCCTTTAATAACACTCGAGAAAAAGTGATGCACAACCTCTGGAATAATTAATCCAATAGTCTTAGACTCTTTTGTTCTTAATGTCACGGCAAACGCATTTGGTCTATAATTGAGGGTTTCAGCCAATTCTTTAACTAAACGCTTCGTTTTTTTGCTAACATCAGGATAGTCCTTTAGTGCTTTGGATACCGTCGTGACACTTATGCCTAACGTTTCGGCAATTTGTTTTAAGGTTACTGGTTTCATAATTAGTTTCTTAAAAGAAATAAATATATCGCATTAATTTATTAATCGAAAACGTTTTCGGTAAATCGAAAACGTTTTCGATGAGAATTCTTCATTAAATCTTACATCTAATTATAAATTTGACAAATATTAAGCTAATAAAATACTAATTAAACAACTTGATGAAATGAAATCAACTAAAAACAAAATGTATTTGCTATTACTGTTTATTATGACAACAGCTATAGTATCTGCACAAAGTAGTATCTCTGGTATTGTAAAAGATACAGAGGGTATGCCTTTACCAGGTGTAAACGTAATTTTAGAAGGTACAACCAAAGGTGCCATGTCTGATATGGACGGAAATTATGAAATTACTAATGTAGAAAATGGAACGTATACACTAGTAGGTTCTTATTTAGGCTTTAGAACGTTTAAAAAATCTGTGACTGTTGCTGGTAGTGATATAATTGTTGATATTACGATGGCAGAAGATGCTGAATCTTTAGATCAAGTGATTGTTACAGGTGTTACAAATCCAAAATCTAGAGTTGAATCTAGTGTGTCTATTACGACAATGAGACCAAACAAAATTCAACAATCCGCACCAAGAACAACAGCTGAAATCTTTAGAACAATTCCAGGTATTAGATCTGAATCATCTGGTGGTGAAGGTAACTCTAACATTGCAGTACGTGGTGTTCCTGTATCTTCAGGTGGATCTAAGTATGTACAACTACAAGAAGACGGTCTACCAGTATTGTTATTTGGAGATATGGCTTTTGCAACAGCAGATATCTTTACAAGATTTGATAATAATATTGGACGAATAGAAGCTATTCGTGGTGGTTCTGCCTCTACTCTATCTTCTAATTCACCAGGTGCAATAATTAATTTAATTAGCAAAACGGGTAAGACCGAAGGCGGCTCTTTAGGTACTACTTTCGGGATGGATTATAATTCATTTAGAACAGATTTTGATTATGGTTCGCCTATAGGAGATGGTTTATATTTCCACATGGGTGGTTTTTACCGCGTAGGAGAAGGAATGAGAGATGCTGGATATACTGCAAATAATGGTGGTCAGTTAAAATTAAATTTAACTAAAGAATTTGAAAGCGGTTATGTAAGAGTATATGCTAAATATTTAAATGACAGAGCTATAGCCTACTTGCCAAACCCAATACAAGTAACTGGCACAAATGCTGACCCTAATTTTGAAAACATACCTGACTTCGACGCCAATAATCAAACCTTGCATACCGCAAATTTAACACAAAATGTGGGTCTAGGTGCGAGTGGTGAATTAAGACGCTCGGATATTAGAGATGGAATGAACCCAATTTCTACATCTGTTGGAGTTGAAGCTTCGTTTGATTTAGGAAACGATTTTAAGGTTACAAACAAAGGACGTTTTTCTTCTAATCAAGGAGGATTTAATTCACCATTTCCTTCAAGTGTATTAACAGCAAGCGACTTTTTAGCACCAGGTAGTTTTGGAGGTGATAATGGTTATGCTTCTTTGCAGTATGCAAATGGTGATGGCCCTGTAAATCCAAATACTATTTTAGCACCAGTTGTTTTATTTGATACACAGCTAAACAACTTCAATAATTTTATGAACGATATTCGATTAACAAAAAAACTTGATAATGTAGATTTAACCCTAGGTTATTTCAAAGGAGTGCAAAATGTATCGATGTCTTGGTTATGGAATTCTTACTTACTGGAAGCTGCTGGAGATAATGCTCGATTGATTGATGGTTTTGACAGCACGGGTGCTCCTTTAACTGAAAACGGCCTTGTAGGTTATGGTGCTACTTTTTTCGGCAATTGTTGCCAAAGGAGTTATGACACAAAATATAACACATCTGCACCTTATTTAGCGGTGGCATTAGAAGCTTCAGAAAAACTTAATATTGATGCAAGTATAAGATATGACAAAGGTAGAGTTGATGGTAGTTTTTCTGGACCAACATCAACAGCTTTTGACGTAAACAACGACGGAAATATATCTGTACCAGAGCAAAACGTACAGGCCATTGACTTATCTAATCCAACCACTGTAAATTATGATTATGACTACGTGTCCTATTCTATTGGTGCTAATTACTTATTAAAAGATAGAGAAGCGGTATTTGCACGATACAGTAGAGGTGCTTCCGCAAAAGCAGATAGAATTCTTTTTACAGGATTAGATTTTACAGATAGCAATGGAGTCAATGCTCTTGACTTTATCAACCAAGCAGAAGTTGGTTATAAGAGAGGTTTTGAAAATGGAGCTTTATACGCAACTTTATTTTATGCAAAAACAATTGAAGAAGGTGGTTTTGAAGCAACAACAAATACAATCATAGAAAACGATTATAAATCAATAGGTATAGAATTAGAAGGTTCTTATAGATTTAATAATTTTGATTTTAGAGGAGGACTTACCTTTACTGATGCAGAAATTACCTCAGGAGACAATGATGGAAACACCCCTCGAAGACAACCAGACTTTATCTACAATTTTATACCAACGTATAACTTTGGAAATACAAAACAAAACGCTGTTGGATTAAGTTTTATTGGCCAATCTAAGGCATTTGCACAAGATTCTAACGATCTCGTTATGCCAGGTTTCTTAATTGTAAATAGTTTTATAAATATTGGAGTTACTGAAAAGTTATATGTTAACCTTTCTACAAATAATCTTTTCGATTCATTAGGTATAACAGAATCAGAAGAAGGGAGCATAGTAGAAGGTCAGACAAATTACTTAAGAGTGAGACCTGTACCAGGAAGATCTATATCATTAGGTTTAAATTATAGATTCTAATATAAACTTATTTGAGTAAGTTAATTTTTGAAGTTTGATTAATTGGAAAAAAGAGTCAGTGTTTAGATTGGTTTACCATTGGCTCTTTTTTAATTAATTGTATTCTACTTTGTAGTTTTAAGTAGTATTTTTAAGTAAATCTAAAAGTATGGGAAGGTTAAAGCCAACGCTGAGTTTCTGGCAGATATTTAATATGAACGTGGGGTTTTTAGGAATTCAGTTCAGTTTTGGATTGCAACAAACTGCCGTAAATCCAATATTCTCATTTTTGGGAGCCAGCCCAGAAGACTTACCGCTTCTAAATCTTGCAGGCCCTGTAACGGGATTGATCGTTCAACCGATTATTGGTGCTATTTCTGATAAAACTTGGTCACCAAAATGGGGAAGACGTAAACCTTTCTTTTTAATAGGAGCAATTATTGGTAGCCTGTGTTTGTTTGCTTTTCCATTTAGCCCTGCTTTATGGTTTGCCGTTGGATTACTCTGGATTTTAGATGTAGGAAACAATATGGCTATGGAACCTTACCGAGCTTTTGTTGGCGATAAATTACCAAATAAACAATTGAGTTTTGGATATCAAATGCAAAGTTTATTTGTTGGAGCAGGAATTGTATTGGCAAATGCGTCTATTTTTTTATTTCAGGATTGGTTCGGTGGACAAGAGGTGGTAGATGAAAGTGTAAAAACGATTCCAAAATGGCTTTATTACTCGTTTTTTATTGGTGCCGTCTTATCTGTTAGCACAATTTTATGGTCAGTTTTAAAAACACCTGAAATTCCCCCTGAGGAAGAAGAATTAAAAGCTATTGAAAAGCACAATAGCCTACCCTTATCTGAGCGTATTAGAACACCATTTTTAGAAATTGTAGAAGCCATAAAAGATATGCCCAAGTTTATGTGGAAACTTTCTGCAGTATACCTCTTTCAGTGGTACGCACTTTTCATTTATTGGCAATTTATTGCACCTATGTTTGAAGAAAGCCTAAGCTTCGATAAATCACAAGCCTTAAGCCAAGCTGCTAAAATGAACACAACCTATAATGTTTCAACAATAATTTTTGCTTTGGCATTGGTGCCATTAGCCTTAAAATGGGGAGGAAAAAAAGTATATGTTTTCAGTTTGTTTTTAACTGGTATTGCCATGCTGTCTATCCCAAATATTCAAGATCCAACGTTTGTGTTATTTCCAATGATACTTTTCGGAATTGGCTGGGCGGCAATGATGGGAATTCCATATACAATGGTATCTAAAATTGTGCCTCAAGAACGACGAGGAGTGTATATGGGAATTTTAAATATGATGATTGTAATACCTATGGGAATTCAAACCTTATCCTTTGGGCCAATTGTTAAATATTTTTTAGGTAATAGTGCAGTTAAGGCCATCCTGTTGGGTGGTGTGTTTTTCATAATAGCTGGGATATTGGCACTACGCTTAAAGCAGCCAGAATCCAAATTATACGACGATTTGAGCGAAGTAGATATTTTTGATACTAACGAAGAATAAATTTTTGTGAAAGCAAATCATAGAGATATAGATATTTTATGCGTTGGTGAAGTTTTGATTGACTTTATTGGCCATCAAAAAGATGTTTTAATCAATAATACTAGAGATTATCATAGGTACTTGGGTGGCTCGCCTACAAATGTAGCAATGAATTCTGCTAGACTAGGATTAAACGCTAAAATGGTGGCTACAGTTGGACATGATGGTTTTGGCGACTATATTTTTGAACGATTGAAAGACGTTGGCGTACAAACTGATGCCATTAGAAAAATAACAGATAAACCCACAAGTATAATTTTTGTTTCTCGTTCTAAAAAAACACCAGATTTCATTCCCTATCGCGAAGCTGATAGTGAAATTTTGGATGTTCAAATTTCCAAAGATATATTGAAGCAGGCTAAAATATTTCACACCACGTGTTTTGCACTAAGTAAAAATCCAGCCCAATCAACCATATTAAAAAAAGCAAAAGAAGCGTTTAACTCAGGGTGTCAATTAAGTATAGATATTAATTATGCAGATGAAATTTGGGATAATAAAGATGAGGCACTAAACGTAATTAAAGCCTACTGCAAATTCAATCCGCTTATAAAAATTAGCGAAGACGATATGCTTAGACTCTTTGAACGTAATTTACCTCATAACAAAATATTTGAATTTTTCCATAATGAAGGCGTTGACACCATCTGTTTAACCTTAGGAAGTGAAGGCGTTAAATTATCTCAGAAAGACAAAGAAATTATTCAATTACCTGCAATTAAAGTTGAAACTGTAATGGATGCGACAGGCGCTGGCGATGCCTTTTGGTCTGGGTTTTTATTTGCCTACATTAAAGAGCGTCCAATAAAAGAATGCTTGGAAGTAGCGTTGCAATTAGCTGCACTCAAACTTCAAAATGTGGGTAGGTTACCAGATAATATAGATATTCTTTCCAAACTACTCTAAAAAAGTATGAGTACAAAAACCTCGGTAAAAAACAATGGCGTCATGCTCAATGCTTATCCAGATAGTATTGGCTTCAAATTGCGTGACACAATTAAAATGTTGCAAAGACCTGAATTTAAAGATGCATTTTCATTATTTTACGTACTGCCAACATTTTTCAATAGTGATTTAGATAGAGGCTTTTCTATTATTGATTACAATATCAATGAGGAATTAGTATCAGTGTCCGATTTAAAAGCACTAGAACAGTTAAATATTCAATTGAAATTTGATATTGTATTAAACCATTTATCAGTTGCTTCACCTCAGTTTAAAGATTTACTCAAGAACGGTAAGGATTCCAAGTACAAAGACTTTTTTATTAATTGGAATAGCTTTTGGGAAGGTCATGGAACAATGAATGAAGAAGGCATTATTATTCCAAAGGAAGAATTTCTCGACAAGTTATTTATGAGGAAATCGGGCTTACCTATTTTAAAAGTACCATTTCCAGACGGTTCTATACAACCGTATTGGAACACATTTTATCAGAAAATTAGCTATAACAAAATCAAGATTGATGACTTAAACGGTATTGAAGATCTCAATGAAGCGCATAAAGAAGTTATTGTTAAAAACGTTAATAGTGCAATTGAAAATAATGAGTCCATTGATGACTTAGAAATAGAGGTAAGTACAACTGTTAAAAAGCAGATATTGAGTGTTGTTGACAGAAACTGTACTTATTTAGGACAAATGGATGTTAATGCTAACTCAGAGTTGGTTTGGGACTTTTATGAAGATACCTTGGCAAAGGTAAAACGTTATGGCTGTGAGGTTTTAAGATTAGATGCCTTTGCATATTTGCATAAGGAGGTTGGAGAATCTAACTTTTTCAATACACCGGGTACCTGGGATTATCTTGACAGAATAAAAGCGATAGCCGATAAAAATGACTTAAAACTTTTACCAGAAATACATGCCGAATATGGTGCAGGCCTGCATCACGAAGTTTCAGAAAAAGGATATAAAATTTACGATTTTTTCTTACCAGGATTAGTGATTCATACTTTAGAGAAAAAATCCAACACAGCCTTAGTAAAATGGGCACAGGAAATAGTTGAAAATAAATATGATGTTGTAAATATGTTAGGTTGCCACGATGGTATTCCTGTACTAGATTTAAAAGGAAAAATCGTCAATGGAATTTACAATAGAGGTCTACTATTAGATGATGATATTGAAGATCTAATGAATCTTATCCTTGATCGAGGCGGCCGAATAAAAAATTTGTATGATTCCGAAGGAAATAAAATTTCGTATTATCAAATCAATGCTACATACTTTAGCGCCTTAGGTGAAGACGAACAAAAATTACTGTTGGCAAGGGCCATTCAATTATTTATGCCAGGTATTCCTCAAATTTGGTATCTCGATTTGTTCGCTGGCAAAAATGACTATAAAGCTTTAGAAAAAGCTGGAGATGGAGGACATAAAGAAATTAACCGCAGTACACTAACTGCAAAGGATGTTGAAGCGGGTTTAAAAACAGATATCGTAAAAAATCAGTTAGAACTCATTAGATTAAGAAACAATTCAAAGGCATTTTTGGGGGTTTTAAAAATCAATGCGCCACAGGAGCATAAGATTAGTTTTACTTGGAAAAAGAAAGAACATTTTGCTGAATTAAAAGCAAATTTAATTACTAAAAAGTTCACTATTTCTTATAATGAATCTGGAGTTAATTACATGAATGACTACTAATATAATGTGGTTTAAAGTGCATTTTCATTTCGTACTCATTTGCTTCTACACCTCTACCTTTTCTTAGAAAAGTTTTCCATAACAAGAGTTGAGAAACATTAAAGAAGACAAAAAAAGAAACCTATTATTTAAGGTCTACTTTAACTCAAGCTTATAGTCAATCCTTTGGGTTCTTGCAAATACTATACTCATGTTATTATCCTATGGATGATTGATAATCAAAAAGTACACTTAAAGTCAAAACATTTTAATTTTACTTATTATAAGAAGTTGCTTATTTTTCCGTTATATTGCCAGTTCATTACCGTTTAATAGCAGAGTCCGATACAATATCACCGTATAATGTTAGGTTCATGCAGAACCTAATTTTACCATCGAAAACAAGAAACTCACCCTCGAATCCCTTTTACAATTAGATTTTAACACCATTATTTGGGTTGCTGCACCGCTAATGTTTGCACTTGTGGCCTTAGAGTATTTCCTCTCCATAAAAAAGAATCGAAAACTATACCATAATAAAGACTTTTTAGCCTCTTCTATTATTGGTTTCGGAAATTTATTTGTTAATGCGCTTACTAAGGTTGGTGTCTTTTATATCGTTGTTATTTGCTATAATTTAACACCCTGGACCATTCCGCATACCTGGTGGTCTTATATTCTATGCTTTGTAAGCCTTGATTTTGTAAGGTATTGGTCTCATAAAATTTCGCACGAACAACGGTTTTGGTGGTCTACGCATGTGGTGCATCATAGCTCTACCTATTATAACTTCTCAACTTCTTTTAGATTATCATGGGTACAAAATCTAAAACTGGTCTTCTTTATTCCTGTCATTCTATTGAGTTTTGATCCTGTAGTTTTTATTATAGTACATCAGCTAGAGATCCTTTACCAGTTTTGGATCCATACCGAATTGATACGCAAGCTCCCAAGACCTATTGAATATATTTTTGTGACACCATCTCATCATCGTGTTCATCATGCTGTAAATGAAGATTATATTGATAAAAACTATGGATCTACATTAATTATTTGGGATCGTATGTTTGGTTCGTTTAAAGAAGAAAAAGAACAAGCCATTTATGGTATCACCAAACCCGTGAACTCATTTAACCCTGTTTACTTAGTGTTTCATGCTTGGGGCGATTTATTGGTTGATATTTGGAAACGCCCAGCAAAGACCTGGAACATATTATTTGGGAGTCCAACGCTATGGGAACGCGAACAGGTTAAAAAAGGCAAAAAGTAAACTTTAGATTTTCAGTTTTTTTAGTCCATTTGAAACAACATGCAATGCTGCCATGGTAGATTGTCCATGTTTTCAATGAATTTAAAACCTACCGCTTTTACTCCTTACTTAATTTCGCCAACGCCTTCTTTGCATTATCGGCTTGAGGACCGTTAGGATTGAGTTGTATCACCTGAGAATAACACGCCTTGGCCTTTTCTATATTTTTGTCGTAGGCATAGGCATCTGCAAGATTATACCATGCCGTTATGGACTTAGGGAAGGCTTTGGTGGTAATCTCTAATATAATTATAGCACCTTGATTGCGGTCACCACCAATCATATTATAGGCCACACGGTTAAATTGGTCCTCAAAATCTATAAACTCGTACCTCGAGTCGTTTACCATTTTCGTAACAACATCTTGTAATTGCTCGTACTGTCCTGCTGTAAACAACGCGGTTAAATGCTCCATAGGGTTCATAATAAATCCATCGTTAACAAAATTGAGTGCGCGTTCTAACACAGGATCTTGATTGGTACGATAGTCTTCAAAACTCATGTCCACAGCCAAATGAGGTATGGTCCAATCCGCGTTTTCCCATTGTGGTTTGTCTTGCCACCATGCAAAGGACAAGTACACTGGTATTTGACTATGTGGTAGCACTACCCTTTTGTTATCACCATAAAAGTTAATGTTCTCGGCACTAGGTTCGCCCACAAAAATGGTGTTGGTATAGGTATGTAACTCGTTAATGAGATTCTGACAGGCGGAAAAGGTCCGTCTGCCAATGATGACAAATAAGTGACCCGGTTTATTGATTTTATCAGATTTTATAAGGCCTGTAACTATGGGCTTGTTCTTATAATTATTACCACCACCATTCAAACGTACATCGAGAATTAATTTATCGACCTCATGGGTTCCAATAAAGTCAAATACTTTAGCATAAAAGGTTGGTATATTTTCTGAAAGATCGTCCTGTATTTGGCTGTGTCTTACATACACTGCCTTTTCTTCAGGTAAATATTCATAATAATAGATCTTATCTAGGTGCTTTAAGTATAATGGTCTAACATCTTGTTCTCTAGCACTTAACCACTCCCCTTTTTGTTCTATTAAGCTGTATTGCGTTGGCACGGCGTCAGGTGAAACTGCGTCTAGAGTATAGTTAAAAACCTTACCGTCTTTTTCTAAGGTCAAGGTAACCGACTGGCTATAGGTTTTAACGACCTTTTGAGCGTGTAATACTTCTGGAATAGTTAAATATACCAGGCCGTAGGCTTTGAAGTATTGATCGTTTTCAACAGGTACTACAGGCTTGATCTTATTTAACGCATCATCAGTAACAACGTCTTCAATCTTTAAAAGCTTAGCTCCTAATATGTCTTTGTGAGACTGATGCACGCCTTCAATAAAAACGCCATCATTAAAATGATAGAGATTTATAGGAAGTTTATGGTAGTTTACCTTACTGCCTCTAAAACCCACATCGGTATGACCATATTTAAACAAGGCCACTAACCTAGCAATACCTACCATGATCTCATGATCGGCCAGATCAGGAATAGCGTTATATAAGTGTTCAACTTCAGTATTGAAGGTATCTGCGCTCACTTTTTTGAACAAAAACGCATAGTCATTATTTACGGTTTTTTGCAAATACCTTAGATCCTCTTGCCAGGACTCAGCGGTCAATTCGCTTTGCGCGTTAGATTGAATACATAATATTAATGCTATTACTAAGAGCACCGCTCTTAACGTATTGAAATTTGATGGTTTCATGATCGTGACTATTTTGATTGCTGTAAATATTTTAATTAATGGCAAAAGTGTAAAACCTAAACGACTCAATTGTTATTATTAATCTATGGGCTGTAGTACTAAAGATAATATATCTACGTATGCTGCTTTACATATACCGATGGTCTAATGCCATACTTTTCTAAAAAACAGTCTGAGAAATACGAACTACTATTAAAGCCTGTTTGTTTTGCTATTTCGGCTATACTACCTTGACGATCGTGCAGCATAATAAGAGCTTTATGCAATCTATAGTCTTTAATAAACTGATTGGGTGCTTTTCCTGTTAATCCTAGAAGACGTCTGTACAGTTGCGCATAGGTTAGTCCTAGTGCACTACTAAAGGTTGTAACCGTAAGACTCGATTGCGCCCAATACTGCTCTAAAACCTCAATGATCTGTGAAAAAAATTCTTCTTCTTTAACCGTTAATACACGAACGCGTTCAGTGTCTATTTCGGCATGTTCATTGGCGCGTTGATATAAACTTTTTACCGTAGAGGTCATTACCACCTGATCCTTTATAATTTCACATAAATTTTTGGTAAATGCCACTTGGGGTTCATTATATTGAGGTGTGGCACTCAAGGCAATATTTAACCGCCTGCTAAACGATTGATGCTTTGGTGTTACGTATTTAAAACGGTATTGTATTTTATAGGTGCATGGAATAGCATCAGTAACAGACTCAAAGGTGACCACATAATGATTATTATCCGTACGAATGATCTTGCCGTTGTATGTCTCTAAGGTTTTAGAGACACTAGCATGCAATTTTTGCGTGAAAATGGTGTATTGTGTTGCCTCAACTCTATTGAGAAAATCACTGATCTCTAGCACCATAATTACCATACATAGGTATTTTACAACAAGTTAAGAAATATTAAGGATTTTAGTTACTCTAATGACGTGTAAATGGCACGAATGCCACAGGTAATCGTTTTTGTTTTTTAATCTTATCCCCTTTCTTGGTGACCAAAACAAGATGTCTTTGAAATGTTTTAGGACCTACCGGAATAATAAGTCTGCCACCATCTGCCAATTGCTCTATGAGCGCTGGTGGTATCTCTTTTACCGCAGCGGTAACAATAATAGCATCAAAAGGCGCAACCTCTGGCCAACCATGATAGCCATCACCAATTTTAGTTTGGATATTGGCATAGCCCAAACGCTTAAAGGTTTCTATGGCTTTTAAGCCTAGTTCTTCTACAATTTCTATCGTATAAACGGTATCCACAAGTTTCGCCAATATTGCTGCCTGATAGCCAGAACCTGTACCTATTTCCAACACACGATCGTTTGGTTCTAGCTTAAGTTCTTGCGTCATATAAGCAACGATATAAGGTTGCGAGATGGTTTGCTCGTAGCCTATTGATAAAGGACCATCCCCATAGGCTAAATGTCTTAAAAACTCTGGTACAAATTCGTGCCGCATGACCTCGCGCATAGCTTTAAGTGTGGCAGGATCCGTAATATCTCTGGCCTCCAATTGCGATTTCACCATGTGGTTTCGCTCTGTTACATACTTGTCTTGTGCACTAGATGTCGCTGTCATGATCATAGAAATTAGAAGGTATCCTAAGAATTTCATACCGTCAATTTTAATTGCGTTAACCTAATGGAATCTCTAGATTGTCACAATGATATTAATCAGTTATTATCAGTCATTCCATATTTTTATATCTTTAATGAGATTAACCTTTATACGATTTATGCGATTAAAATTATCTATTGTACTTTTTCTATATAGTGTCATAATTACTGCACAAAATGGATTTCCTGAAGAGTCACTGATTTCATCTTTAAAATCAGAGCTTAACACTGTAACAATTGAAGACAAAAAGAGTTTACAAGATAGTTTAGGGATGCTTCTTCTAAAAGCTAGTGATTATTACAAAGCGCAAAAAAACTACCTAGACGCAATACGAGTAACGCATGAAGCTGCGGAAATTTTTGAATTTACTTCTAATGAAGTGTCTTTATCTAATTCTTACTCGAAATTAGGGGCACTATATTATCGTGTTTCAAATTATGAAAATTCTCAACTCTATTATTTCAAATCCTTAAAGATTGAGGAAGAGCGAGGTAACGATCTTGGGATAGCAGTAAATCTTGAGAAAATTGGTGAAATATATTTACTAACGAGAGACCTGGATAAAGCCACCAGTAACTTCTTGCAGGCTATAGATATTTATAAAGCATTAGGTAATGAGAAGGGTATCATTTTCAATTTAACGAATCTGGGTGCAAGCTATCAAAAATCAGGAAAGATAGAAGATGCATTGAAACTCTACAAAGATGGACTTGCAAGAGCCGAAAAGATTGATCTAAAGCGAAGCCAGTCTATACTTCTAGGCAATATTGGTTCTAGTAATCGAAGTATTGGAAACTATCAGGAATCGCTAGACTATTTGTTTAGAGCACTTGATCTTAAAATGGAATTAAAGCGTTATGGCAGTGCTGCTCATTCTTGCAGTGATATTGCTGAAACATACATGAAATTAGACGACTTGGCAAATGCCAAAATATATGCTGAAAAGGCCGTAGAACTTGCTAAAAATGAAAATCTAAACGAGGAAAAATTTGCTTATTATTTATTGTCGCAAATCAATTATAAATTGGGCGCTTACGAAAATGCGTATGTTAATTACAATGAATTCAATAGACTTAGAGATAGTCTTTTTGCCATTCAGAAAATTTCAAGAATGAATGAAATGCAGATAAGATATGAAACCGAAAAACGAGAAATGATGATTACTGCGCAGCAAAGAGATATAGAATTGTTAAATGAAAAAGCACGAGTAAAAAATCAATATATCGTAATATCAGCACTTAGTGCATTTTTAATTTTTGGATTAGTCTTAAGTGTACGCTCTAGAAACAGAGCAAAAGAACAAAAAGAAATGCAAGACGATTTTTCTAGAAAACTACTGATCGGTCAGGAAGAAGAACGCAATAGAATTGCCAAAGATTTGCACGATAGTGTAGGACAGCAACTTACTTTAATAAAGCGAACAGCTCAAAACGAAAACCATAGTGAACTGGTTGAATTAACAAGTAATACATTAGACGAAGTACGAAGTATTTCACAAGGGCTTTATCCGTCTATTCTAAAGCAGCTAGGATTAACAGCAAGTATAGAACAACTGATATTGCAATATGATGAACAAACCGACATCTTCTTTACCTCGAATATTGATGATATCGATCAATATTTTGATGAAAGTGCCAGTCTTAATTTTTATCGTTTCTTGCAGGAAGCACTCAGTAATATTGTAAAACACTCTAAAGCAACTGAAGTGACTATTCATATTAAAGCAGAAAAAAGTGCTATTAGTTTTAAGCTTTCAGACAATGGTGTAGGTTTTGATACTGAAAGGGAGAAAAATAAAAATAGTCTTGGCTTAAAGACGTTGGCGGAACGCATTAAAATATTAAAGAGCCAATTGCAAATTAATAGCAAGGCCAATAAAGGTACGAGCATAACAGTACAAATTCCTGTATTAACTTAAAGATTTGATTTATTATTAATAAAGAACGCTTAACTTTAATGGAACAATTAAGTTAGCACAAAACGTCAATGACCGACCGATCTAATACACTTAAAAAATTTGGCACTTTTGGAGGTGTCTTCACCCCTACCTTACTTACTATTTTGGGTGTTATCATGTACTTACGCCTCGGCTGGGTGGTTGGTAACGCAGGCTTATTAGGAGCTTGGTTCATTATCTTAATTTCATTTATAATTACACTGTGTACGGCATTGTCAATGTCTGCTATAACTACCAACATTCGAATTGGCGCTGGTGGTGCCTATGCTATAGTGTCGCAAGCCTTGGGTCTAGAAGTTGGCGGAAGCTTAGGGATTCCTCGATATATTTCGCAAGGACTAGCCGTAACTATGTATATTTTTGGTTTTAGAGAAGGTTGGCTGGGTATATTTCCAGATCATAATGCCTTTTTGGTTGATATTATTGTCTTTGCTTCACTATTTACCATTGCTTATATAAGTGCTAATCTGGCCATTAAAACGCAGTTTATCATTATGGGTGTTATAATTCTTTCGCTCATATCCATTGTTATTGCTGCTTACGATGGTTCTATGGCCTTACCACTAAGCGACTCCTTAAGTTGGGGATCTTTTAAAGGCTCTATTGAAAATGATTTTTCCGGAAGCAGTTTTTGGGTGGTCTTCGCTGTCTTTTTTCCCGCTGCTACTGGTATTATGGCAGGAGCCAATATGTCTGGTGAATTAAAGAACCCTAAACAAAGTATTCCTTCAGGAACCTTATGGGCCATTGGTGTGAGTTTTGTCATATATATGGCATTAGCATTTTGGATATCGAGAAGCGCTACAGAGGACGAATTACTCACCAACTATTACATTATGGTTGATAAAGCCTATTTTGGGCCGTTGATCATTGCTGGCATTTTAGGTGCTACCTTCTCTTCTGCCCTAGCTTCAATAGTTGGGTCATCGCGAATATTATTTGCAATGGGCGAACATAAGGTGCTACCCTATTCCAATCTTTTAGCTGGAACGAGTAAAAATGGACAACCACGAAATGCCATGTTGGTAACAGGAGTATTGATCTTTTTTACACTATTACTGCGTAATCTTAATGCGGTAGCACCGTTAGTCACCTTGTTCTTTCTTATCACCTACGCTATGATCAATATTGTTGTGATTATTGAGCAACGCCTAGGACTGATCAGTTACCGTCCTGTATTTAAAATACATAAATGGGTGCCATGGTTTGGGTTGATCAGTTCCATATTTGCCATGTTTATAATTAATCCAAGTGTGAGTTTAATTTCAATCGCCATTGTCCTTATGGTGTATTGGTATCTCTCCCGTCAAAATTTAGAAACCCCTTTTGAAGATGTTCGCTCAGGGCTGTTTGTGTCCTTTGCTGAATGGGCTGCCAAACATACTTGGGGCATGAAAAAGATGCAACAACGTGCGTGGAAAGCGAATTTAATGGTGCCTGTTAGAGATGTCAATGGTTTAAAAGGCTCCTTTGAATTTTTGAGAAATATTGCAAAGCCTAAGGGATCTATAAAACTATTGGGTATTGAAAAGTTTAATACAGAAAGTAAATTAGCCCATCAACTTGAAGAGATATCTGCCTCTTTTAGAACGAAAGGTGTATTTTCTTCTTCTACTGTTATTCACACCGATGAATTTGCTAACGGTATTAATTACGGTAGTCAGGCC
>JABDIQ010000179.1 GCA_013003655.1 Winogradskyella sp.
CAAAATAGGAGGTAGGTGCATCATTAAACTGTACCCACTCGCGTTTATTAGAAAAGCTTATAAATTTATGTTGCTCTCTTACAAAACTAAATGTAGGGTTAATGAGTTGTCTATTAAAGGTTAATGAATTTCGAATTGGTAGGGCGAAGGCAACCACACCGTCGCTTTCTTGCGAGTAGCTAAACTGCAAGAAACACAGATATAATATTACAACAAGTAAGTTTGTTCTCATATTATTTTACGACCGTTATAGAGCCTTTTTTAGTTGTATTATCCGAGGTGGTTATGATGTAATAATACACCTGATTAACAGCTGTTACATTCAAATTACTCTCTGGCCAATTGTTTTGATAATCGTTAGTTTTTAAGACTACCTTACCTTGATTATTTAATATTAATACTTCAGTATTGGTTCCGCTTACATAGTCTAAAGGCAATATCCACGTATCATTGATGGAGTCTCCATTAGGACTAATAACATTTGGTATTTGTGCCACATCCGGAAACGGATCCATGGCTTCTCTAATTTCAAAATTATAGGTTTTAGACACCTGACATCCTGATGTTTGATATATTACAACACTATAGTTACCTAGTACAGAGGTTTCATAAGTTGCTTCTGTTTCACCTTCAATAAGTGTATCATTAAAATACCATTCGTAAACTGGGTTAGAAGCATTGGCACTAACTGTAATCGTTAGACTTTCACCTTCTTCAAGGTAATTTTCTTCTTGTACGTTAATTGAACTATCAAACAATTCGCTCATCAATTCTATTGAACCTGATGCATTACAATCACCAAGATCTACTTCAACTGAAAATAAACCAGATTCATTAGTTTGATACATTTGTTCTGTAGCGTTTGGTATAAGGTCACCATCCTTGTACCATTGATAACTTTCTCCACCAATAGTGCTAAGTGTTGTAAGTCCTTGTTCTGGACAATACGGATTTCCTAGGCTCGATGCTATAGTTGCATCGGCTTCGCCTGAAGTAGCTTCAGAAATAGTAACACGATTAGAAAATGAATTTGAAGTACAGCTACCATAGTTGGTTTCAACAAAGTAGGTGCCTTCAGTACTTACTTCTAACGTTGGGCCTTCTGCTACAAATACTGAAGTTGTAGGACTCGTTTCTCTATACCAATTAAAGGTTAATGATGGGTAGGCGAGTGGTGAGTCGTTAGTGTCTGATCCCGGATTATCAATAGTTAGCAAGTAAGAACCACCAGTGCAATAAGCGCCAGTAGATACTAGATTGTTAATTGAAAAAGGAGAATCCTGTAATTTAAAATAAGCCGCAAAAGTCGCTGAACCAGAACTAGTAGCTGCAGGTGCTGTACTCTTAACACGAACGCGGTAAGATTCGCCAGCAGTATCCTCTGGGATAGAAAAACTTAAAGTAGCTGGTGATGACGTTACGCTACCAGGAGCTGTTGTATGTACAACAACTGCGTTGGAAAAATCACCATCAGCATCAGACAATTCTATAATAAATTGATTTGAGGATTCTACAGAGGACTCTGGAGAAAACACAAACGAAATATCGTAGGTATTAAATGATGCATTAGCGCACGCCTGACTGAACTCTAGATTAGGTGTACCAATGACGATTTGTGCAATTGCGTGTTGCTGCAATGACGCTAGGATAAAAAGAATCCCATAAATCAGTCTGGTCGTAAGTTTAGCGGTACACATGGGTTAGTGGGTAGTTATTGGTTCTGTTATAGGCTTATTAATTATTATTTTCGTCAGTTAAACGTTGATTTTATTGACCCAACAAAGCGTTTTACCTATTTTTTTGGAAAAACGCTTTATCGAGAGGTTGGTTGTTATTGGATTCTTAGTCATCATCAAATCGGTCATTAGTAGCAACGATTTGGTTGATACGTAATCTAAAATCTGGTCGAGATAGATCAGATACCTTAATAAAGGTTTCTAGATCAGATCCTTTTGAGTACACATTGTTAAAGGCACTACTACCATACCAGTTTTCTAAATCGTCATTATTAGAATTATATTTTTGAAATATATTTCCGTTGCAACTATTAAAAAGTGTTCGGTTAAACACGATCTTAGATAAATTATCGTATTTAAGTTTAATATTATCGTCAAGTATAACGGCTGGGTTATAACCAGAAATTACACTGTTGTCAATTCTAAAATTTACATCAGCACTAACATAAATAGCTTCTTGTACTAAACCAACATTAATATCTGACTCAAGGTCATCACTAACATTGATTAGAGTTATATTCTCTGCTACTACATTGGTCATTAATTTGGCAGGGTCTGCATCTTCTCTTTTGTTGTAAGATGATAAAACCAAAGAACGCGAGCCATCTGAGCTAGAAATGTATGGGTTTCTAATGGCTAATGAATTGGTTAGTTTGGTTTGCGTACCATCTTTAAACTCGTAGTCATTTCTAGTGCTTCTGAACGAAACAGCCTGATTGAGTTGTACATCGCCACCCATGATTTGAAATGAATTTCCATCACAATAGCTTACCATTATATTCTCTAAAATGGTTTGGCTTCCAACACCTGCAAGTGTTAATCCGTTAAAATAACCGTAGTCCTTTGTGCGTTTACCTGCAAATTCTATACGCACGTATTGCAAGATACCCGAGTTACTTTCTGTATTGTCACCGCCGTAGGTTATAGCGTCGTATGACGACGGTTTTAATCCGTAGTTAAGGGCGTTTTCTTTACCAAACGTATTTAATGGCGCCTCACCCAAAATAAACAATCCGCCCCAGTCACCTGCTTTTTTAATGCTTCGCCCAGATGTAAATACTATTGGATCTGTTTCAGTACCTGCAGCAATAATCTTAGAGCCTCTTCCAATTGTTAAAGATCCTTTGGTCTTATAATCACCAATGATAATTGTACCAGGTTCTATGCTAAGGGTTGCATTATTTGTAACAAAAACGTCACCTAATAGCAAATAGATATCTCTTTTATTAAGCTTTATGTCTTCTGAGATTGTTCCAGTTAATATTTCTGTAGGTTCACTAAAAGTGGATTGATTAGGTTTAAAATCAGACCAAGGATTAAGCCAGTTATTATAACCAACTATTCCTTTTTCTTGTTGTGCAAAAACACTAATGCTTATTAAGAAACCGCAGATTAACGGAAGAATCAATTTTCGTGATGTAGGTATCATAAGTCGTATTTGTTTTTAGGGCATTTATTTAGTGTTTCAAACATAACCCTTAAACCTATGAAATGCAAATAATATCGATGAAATGCACTTTTTGTTATAATATTATCAATATTTTCTTACTTTTAAGATGGTATTTTAGGAATT
Source organism: Winogradskyella sp. (assembly GCA_013003655.1). Lineage (GTDB taxonomy): Bacteria > Bacteroidota > Bacteroidia > Flavobacteriales > Flavobacteriaceae > JABDIQ01. Next base: position 3,310 of record JABDIQ010000179.1, read on the forward strand.
TAATCCAATGACCTATCCAAAAACTGTTAGTTACAGCATAAAAAAACCCCAACAATAGTGTTGAGGTTTTTCCAGGTTAAGCTTAGTTTAAGTGGTTAATTCTTAAATTCGTCGTAGGTATGTAAAGATTTTAGAGTGTCTTCATAAAATAGTATCGCCGCAATAAGATCTGAAGTATCAGAGTAGGGCAGAATCTTCTTCTGAAACTCTATAGTACTTTCAAAATACTCTGTAGATGCTTGTTTATTCGCTTCTAATGCTCTGCGATTATCTTTTGTATCTGGTATTCCTAGTGACCACATGGTAACACCAGGTTTTGTTGCAAAGGCAATATTTGGTAAAATATTTACAATAACTTCTATACGCTCTATATATAAATCTAAAAGTTCTGCTTTAGACATTCTATCGAGATCTGCACGGCTATGATATTTGGTAATATTCACCTTACCGTCAATGATATTTTGAGGGTATTTTTTCTTCTGTGAATATCCCATGTTTATAACCATGAAAAAAAGGGTACAAAATAGTAGGATTTTTGCTTTCATTTTAAATGTTTTTTAGGGCTCTAGGCCAAACAAATCTATACAATTATATAAAAAATACAACTATAATTTAGGAATAATTTGTAAAAATTTGCAATCCATGAAATGCAAAAAACACAGACAAAGTGCATATTTATTGGATTAAAAGCACTTTTCTTAGACCAAATGTAACTTCATTTTTTTTCATATTAATGTGTGAACTTAGGCCAAAAAACACATAAAACTTGTAAAAATCACCGTTGCTTACCATTATTAAATCGACTTAGTTTTAGCGTTTGAATTTAGTCTAATTTCATTCCCAAAAATTAAGCTGAAATACCATCATTCTTAACCTAAAAATATATTGATTTTACTGTCTCTATTTTTACTAGATCTTCACTTACATATTGTATCAATTCTCAATGTATTTTATCGGTAATATTTGCACAGCCTTTCTGTTTAACGAAAAAAAGAGATAGTTATATGATTTTTAAGGGGTTACAAAAATTATGACGGACATTGAGGCTATAAATAAACTTAGCCCCATGAAAACTTTCTTTAAAATGTTATGTATTGTCCTTATCTCTTGGACAACGATTACAATGTCTGCTCAGAATCAAATTGTACAAGAACAATTGATCAATGATTATTCTGAAACCTTAACCAATACGGATACGATTCCAGAATTCAATCAAAAGCAACAACAACTAAAATTACAAGGTATCATTTATGAAAATGATGGTGTAACTCCTGCCAAAGACGTTATATTATATATCAGTCATGCGGATGAGGATGGTGATTTTGACGTCGTGAAGAAAGATGGTAAACGCTATGTAACGCATAGAGGTTGGGTTAAAACTGATAGTGATGGACGTTATACTTTTTATACGTTTATTCCTGGTAACGACCGCACTTATAATCAATTACAAGAAATTTATCCTTTAGTAAAAGCTCCAGGTAAAGCGGTTTATGAGGTGCCTTCATTTTTATTTGATAGTGACCCGTTGTTATCTAAATACTGCCGTAAGCGTATGGCTAAAAAGGATGACATTACCAGAATATTAAAAACCAAAGAGGAGCAAGGCATACTGGTTGCTACTCGTAACATTATATTACCCACCACACAACCTAATACTAAAGAGGGGTTCTCTAAATAATAGTTGTGCTATTAATCCATATTGTTGACAAAGCATCCTTAGGGATGCTTTTTTTACTAAAAAAATCATCCCGATCAATTTGTAGGCGACCAGGATGATTCACGGAGCTATTAACCCTATTTAAAGGGAACCTTAATTTTGTACAAAGCTTAGACTATCAACGCTTCCATCACCACCACTAACATCTCTCAATACAATAGAGGTAGAGGTGTAGCTAATAACATCCCAATCATCGTTAAGATCTTCAAACGGATTGGAGTCTGGCACCGGAAAGTTGATATTAAAATCAATATCATCATCGTCATCATCGTCACTGCTGCTGCTACTGCTTGCTGTAACCGACCAGGATCCAACAAGAGTATTGGTGCCATTTGATGCGGTAAGCGTACCATCTGAAGCAAATGTAAAATTGTAGAATTCAAAATCACTGGTTTCGTCTTCACCAGAGTCGATGTAACTAGATATGCGCCAACTGCTAACACGCATGTTAGCACTGATATCGGCTACTATTTGAGCGGTGGTGTTAGGATTGCTATCATCACCAGTTGAACAATTAAGTAAAAATAAACAAAGACCAATCGAAAGGCTTCTTAGAGGGAATTTAGTGCTCATTGTTAATTTGTTTTATGTGTTTCTATGTATATAACAGTCTAAACGCTCTAATTCCTACCATATTATTTAAAAAAATGGATAAGAAAACGTATCTTTGTAAGGTTCATAGGAGATAGACCTCGTTTTTCAGCCAGATTCCTGGCCAATTCTTCAGGTATTTTTATAGTATTCTATTGTTAACATCTACAGTTGTTACCTATTTAAAGCTCTTCTTTAACACATATATAGTATTAATTTTAATTTAACGAATGGGTAGATCTCAACAAACCTTTAACAAAACTGAAAAAGAAAAGAAACGCTTAAAGAAGCGTGAAGACAAACGTAAAAAAATGGAAGCTCGTAAGCTCGAGAAAGAAGCTAACGGCGGATCTGATGGCATACAATTTGCCTATGTAGATTACAATGGTAATTTAACCGATACACCACCAGACCCTTCAATGAAGGTAAAGGTAAAAGCAGAAAACATTGAAGTAAGCATCCCTAAAAAGGAGGAGAGTGATGAAGAATTTGATCCGGTAAGAACGGGTAAAGTGTCTTTTTACGATTCTTCTAAAGGCTTTGGTTTTATCATTGATAGTGAAAATAACGAAAAGTACTTTACGCATGTCAGTGGTATTATTGATGAGATCATTGAAAATGATAAGGTAACCTTTGAACTCGAAAAAGGGCAGCGTGGTATGAATGCCGTACGTGTAAAAAAGGTATAGAACACCCGGTTTCAGGACAACTTGTTTAAAAATGATGTATCTTAATATCATCAAATTAAACAATTATGTCACCATCAGAAGTTTTTTCCATAGTCAATCTCTTGGCTATGCCCATGTGGATCTTAATGATCATTGTTCCCAATTGGAAAGTCACCCGATTTTTGGTTGATTATAAGATCATTCCAGTAATGCTATCTTTTATCTATGCCTTTTATATCATTAGCTCCATGCTTGGTGGTTCTGCGATGGATTTTGGTAGTTTAGAATCGGTAATGCAGTTATTTACCGTTGAGAATGCTGTACTAGCTGGTTGGGTGCATTATCTGGCCTTTGATCTCTTAGTAGGGATGTGGATGCTTGATGAAAACCGAACACTAAAAATACATCCTATACTTATGGCACCTTGTCTATTAGGTGCATTTATGCTGGGACCTGTTGGCTTTTTACTCTTTATGGGTTTGCGTGCCGTTAAAGTAAAAGCAGCATGAAAGCGTTGACCAAAGTCTTTACGATTGTTAAAAATGAAAGTCCAATACTGTATTGGATTGTCATGATCTTGTTTGCCGGCGCCGTTGGGAGTGTAGTGGGTCTCGTTATAGACCAGCGCCATTTAATGGGCGTTAATGTATGGCTAAAACCACTAAAGTTTTTTATCTCTACAGCAGTCTACGTTTTAACCGTTGGTTTTTTAGTGACCTTATATCCATTTTCTAAGCTTAAAAAACATATCATTAGAAACTTGGTGTCTTGGACCTTATTACTAGAAATGGCCATAGTGGCTTTACAAGCGGCAAGAGGCATACAATCTCATTATAATAAAACCGATATCACTAACGAGCTGCTATTTGCTGCCATGGGCATCCTCATTGCAATCAATGTGTTGATCATGATCTTTATGGCATTTGAAACCATCCGTGTAAAACTTAAAACAGTCAAATCTTTACAATGGGCCATTTTGTTAGGATGGCTAATCACCATCTATGGAAGTTATGTCGGTGGCACAATGATTGGCCAAATGGCACACAATGTTGGTGTGGTTGATGGCGGACCAGGATTACCGTTATTTAATTGGAGTACTATTGCTGGTGATCTTAGAGTAGGCCATTTTTTTGGTTTGCACGCCTTGCAAATTATACCAGTGTTTGCATATGTTAGTTATAAGACGCTTAATATCAATCACAAGCAACAGGTAGCGATAATTACATTATTTGCAACAGCATATACCTGCTTTATGACGTACACATTTATACAAGCTTTAAACGGAATACCATTTTTACGGTGAAAGCAAAGGTAGAATTGTAGTTATGAACGTGTAGTATTAAATAGGGAGCTACCTAAAGTACATTAAAAATAACATAGCCGTAGGCAAAAATGCGTAAGATTCGCAATAAGCCGTAAAACATAACGCTTTTAAAAGGAAATTTAATGATACCTGCAGTCATGCATGATACTGCAAATGGAACTGGTAATAAAGCCCCAATGACTATTATGATGCCACCCCATTTTTTTGAATTTCTGAGTTGCTTCGCCATTTTCACCTCTAAATAGTTATGCATAGCAGGCATAGACGTAAATAATTTTCCTAACCAATAGGCTACTAAGCCACCAGAATAAGACAAAACGGCCAAAATACTTAGAAACTGCCATGGCGTTGACATTTTACCCGACCAGGCGATAAATATCTCAGGCGGTACTAGACCTAGAATAGTCTCTGAAAGAAAGAAGACGCTTAACACACCATAAACTGGCAATAACTCTGTGACGCGTGCTAAGGTTACATCTATATCTATAAATTGATTTGCTGTTATAACTGCTGCAACGAAACCGATAACATAAGGAAAAGCATTTTTTATGGCAACCCACACAAAATCATAAAATCCAGT
>JABDIQ010000187.1 GCA_013003655.1 Winogradskyella sp.
GCGTATATACACCAACTTCAGAATATGTTATTGGGCCGTCATCATCTGTATAAATGGTTCCTGACGAATTTAAGCTATAAGTTCTGTAAGAACCTCCTAATTGAATGTCTGCCCAGTCTATTAAATAGCCCAGATTGTAGTTGGCATCTGCGTGATATATCTTCGAGTTATCCTGAAATTTAGATCCTGTGGTTAAGTCGGGATCATTAACACTTTTGTTCAATGCGGCATTAAACTCAGGACTTCCAGGCAGATATCTTCCAGACTCTGCTTGTGCTCTTGCCGCAGCGTGAGCTTGGTCATTGTTAGCACCTTGCAGACTCGCTGTTAAATAGGCACCTACATATTCTCCAAACCACGTATTATTGTCTTTCCAGGCATTGTTTATTTGTATTCCTGTAAAGACCATGTCGTATGAGTCACCTGCTTTATCTTCCGTAACATATCCTCTTACAAAAAAGTTGTCATTTTTTATTTCTAGCTTGTGTTGTTGTAAGAAGAAATTTTTGATGTTGTAGCGGTTAGCTCCTTGGTAAATGGTATTACCAGAACCTACTTTACCAACATATTGTATCTCGAAGTCGTCAGCCCAAGGTCTAAAATAAAGTCCCCAGTCTGCTTTAATACTTTCGGCGTTATAATTGGTTAGGTCTCTTTCATTATAACCTGTTCTACTTACGTCTACAGAAGGGATTAAGGCTTCTGAACCAGCTGGGATAAATCCTAAACTGATCAAGGTTTGAGCTACCTCATTTATATTAGCGCTAACCTCATCGCCATAAACATTAAGGCCATCATAGTTTAAATTAGATGCTCTTGTACCTCCAACCATGTCTTTATCTTCTAAACTAACTGCAGCCCAGTCGGTACCTTTTAAGTATCCAAAATTTACTTTGGCCGCAAAATGATCACTAAATTTATAGGCCATTCTAATACCCAAGTCTGTGTAATCATTGTCTCCAATGGCTTCCTGTGAAGTTATTCCTCGTTTTACGTATCCACTGATACCAGCATTATCGAAAGGGCTTTTACTGCGCATAAATAAAATACCGTTAAAGGCATTTGCACCATATAATGCTGAAGCAGCACCAGGAAGTAATTCTACACTTTGAACATCTGTCTCTGTCATACCCAATAAGTTACCTAATGGGAAGTTTAAGGCAGGAGCAGAATTATCCATACCGTCTACTAACTGCATAAATCGTGTATTTGCAAAAGTTGCAAAACCTCTAGTGTTAATAGATTTAAATGTTAAACTATTGGTGTTTATGTCTACACCCTTTAGATTTTCAAGCCCGTCATAAAAATCTACGGAAGCTGTATTTTTAATTTCCTTTAAACCGAAGCGTTCTACGGTCACGGGAGATTCAAAAATACGTTCGGGCGTTCGCGATGCAGAGATAACAACTTCATCGAGTTCATTACCTTCAACAAGCACAATGTCAATGACTTGATCATTGGCTGTAACTTCAGCAATTTGTGTTTCAAAACCTGTATAACTCACCTGAATAGAAAAAGGAGGGTCTTGATCTGTAGTTAGTTCATAATTACCGTCAAAGTCTGAAACGACTCCGATTGTGGTATCTACAATAATAATGTTTGCACCTGGCAGAGGTTGCCCTGTGTTGTCTGTAATTTTACCCTTCACTGTCGTTTGGGCAAAAATAACCATGCTAAATAGCATCGCTACAAGCGTAAAGTACGTCTTCATTTAGAGAATTAGTTAAAAAGTTATGCGGCAATTTAAAGAAATATCCGAAAAGTGAATTATAAATATCTAAAAAACTAGGCTGTTGTAGTGTTTTTTTATGAATAAACGGCTGTAATTCATCAATATTGACAATAATTTGACTAAAATATTGTGAAATTATAACTCTTTATACTACAAGTATATACTATTCTACTGTAACAGATTTAGCTAAATTACGTGGTTGGTCAACGTTTTTACCTAAATAGACAGCAATGTAATAAGAGAGTAATTGCAAAGGGATTGTAGTTAGTAAAGGACTTAAACTTTCTAAGGTTTCAGGAACTTCTATTACAAAGTCTGCTAATGCTTTAACACTTTCATCACCTTTGGTTACTATACCTATAATTTTACCTTTTCTAGCTTTGATCTCTTGAATATTACTTACAACCTTATCGTAGTGTCCTTTTTTAGTTGCTATTACTACTACAGGCATTTGTTCATCGATAAGCGCAATAGGACCGTGCTTCATCTCGGCAGCTGGATAACCTTCTGCATGGATATAGGAGATCTCCTTGAGTTTTAAGGCGCCTTCTAATGCTACAGGAAAATTATAACCACGCCCTAAATAAAGGAAGTTTTTAGAATCTTTGTATATGTCTGCTATCGTCTGTACGTAAGAATCTGATTTTAAGGCCTCTTCTACTTTTTGTGGAATCATTTCTAATTCTAACAAATGCATTCTAAAATCGGAACTTGAAATAGTGCCTTTGGCTCTGGCAAGTCTTAATGCCATTAGCGTAAGTACTGTGATTTGCGTCGTAAAAGCTTTTGTAGATGCAACACCAATTTCTGGACCAGCATGCGTATATGCTCCTGCATCAGTTTCTCGGGCTATTGAAGAGCCAACAACATTGCAGACGCCAAACACAAATGCACCTTTAGATTTTGCAAGCTTTATAGCCGCTAAGGTATCTGCAGTCTCTCCCGATTGAGAGATGGCAATAACCATGTCCTTTTCGGTTATAACAGGATTTCTATAACGAAATTCTGAAGCATATTCTACCTCCACTGGGATTCTTGCAAGGTCTTCAAAAATATATTCCGCAACTAATCCTGCATGCCACGAAGTACCACACGCTACGATGATAATCCTATCTGCGTTGAGGAATTTTTTCATGTTATCTTCAACACCAGACATTTTTATAATGGCTTCTTTACTTAAAAGTCTACCTCTAAATGTGTCTAAAATAGCGCTGGGTTGCTCATATATTTCTTTGAGCATAAAATGCTCATAGCCACCTTTTTCTATCTGCTCTAGGTTTAGTTTTAGTTCCTGAACATATGGATCAACAATTGCATCGCCTTTAATCTTTCTTACTTTTATGTCTTTATGCCTTCTTACAATAGCCATTTCACCATCTTCTAAATAAATGGCGTTTTTGGTATATTCAATAAAAGGCGAAGCATCACTGGCAATAAAAAACTCGTCTTCACCTATGCCAATGGCCAATGGACTTCCTAATCTTGCAACAACTATTTCATTTGGTTTTGTTTTATCAAAGACAGCAATTGCATAAGCACCCACAACCTGATTAAGTGCAACTTGCACAGCCTTGCCAAGTTTAGTATCGTCGTTTTTCTTTACATCTTCAATAAGATTGATTAAGACCTCAGTATCAGTGTCTGACTTAAAGGTATAACCTCGTTTAGTTAGCTCTTTTTTTAAGGATTCATAGTTTTCAATGATACCGTTGTGTATGATAACTAAATCTCCAGAATTTGAATAATGAGGATGAGAATTTACATCGTTAGGAACACCATGGGTAGCCCATCTTGTGTGTCCTATACCTAATGTGCCTTCAGTGGATATCTCGTTTTCTAGCTTGGATTTAAGATCTGAAACTTTGCCTTTAGTTTTAGAAAGTTTTATGTCAGTCCCATCATAAAGTGCAATACCCGCACTATCGTAACCACGATATTCTAGTCGTTGAAGACCATTTAAGATAATAGGATAAGCATCTCTATGCCCAATATATCCAACAATTCCACACATAGGTTAGTTATTTTCTGGTTCAGTATAATAAATCTCTAAATAAACCCTTTTACTCTCATCAGTTGTATTGTTTCCATGAAGCACTGTACCTCTTGGTGTAATAATTGAACTAATTGGGATCGAATCAAAAGTGCCGTCGGAATTTTGAACCTTACGCTGTGTTATACTCCCTTCGAGATTAACATTACTTGAAACGGTTAATCCTAATTTCACATTTGTTGAGTCGTTTAATAGTAGATTTTTTATATGTTCTGTTATTCTTAATTTGTACTTAATGCCTTTGCCTGTTGGGTCATCATCTTCGCGTTGTAAAATACCAAGATGATTGCCTACAGATAATGAAGGTAAAACGGTGTTTTGAGAATCTAAAAAATAATCTACTAAAGGGGTGTTATTATCCATATCGTACAGGAATATGCGATTTGGTTCGTTATCCTGAACTATATTTTGGTCTACATAAAACACCAAATTGGCTTCATTAATAAGTCTTTTTTGACTTATAAATTTGCCATTTTCATCCACGTCAACAAATTCGCTCTTCCATTGCTCAAACGTGTTAAGTGAGTTTTGGTCATCATCTAAATCATCACCATTAAAAAGTTTAATTACACCTTTAGATCCTTCGCCGCCTTTTAGATAAAGACGATTATCACCGTTAATGTCGTCACCGTTAGTTAGTGGAATTATATAATCGTTCTTTAGGAAATTAACACGAACTTGCCCGAATCTTAAGACATAAGTAGCCTGTTCTCTGTCTGCTCCCTCTGTAAATGGATCCTTGGTATAGTGTAAAGTGATGTTAGCACTTTGGCTCGCCAAATTGAGTAACATAAATGTACCCTTGTTATTGATTGGCTCTGCTTTAAAATAGATGCCTCTAAAGTAATCGTAAAAATTGTTTGAGTTAGACAGAACGGTCTCACCTTCCAAATCTAGTATTTTTTGTTTCCAGTACGTTGTATCTAATTTAATTCTAATGGCTGGCGGCTGATTTAAAGAAACTTCTCCTTCTGTATTGAAAAGCGTAATTGGTTCATCCGAGACTTCTAGAGTGTCCTCAACGTGTATTAATGTAGCTTCTAATTGATCGTCACCTATAGGGTCATTAACTGAAAGTGATTGATTAGAAAAATACGCTTGTGTTGTGTTAAACTCTTCATTAGGGTCAAAGGTTCTTAGGAAATAATTACTTTCATAAATGCTTAATTTCATAGGGTCGATGCCACCAAAAATAGAATCTAACTCATAGTCCACGGTATTCTCTTCGGTAACTCCAACAGTTCGGTTAAAGAAAGGAATAGTAAGTACCACAGAATCTAAAACTACGTTCTCACCAAAATCAGGATCGAGTAGAGATGAATTTAATTGAGACACGAAATTAGCCGTTGTTGCACCATAAATAGGATCTTCGTAATAACCCAACATATTTACCGCAAGGTTATTACTTTGAACTGGTGCAACCACCTGGTTGTAAGTAATAATACTATAGTCTTGTGACTGGCTATTAAAATTTGTGGCGTTATCTGGATTGACGATATCTGAATCTATAGTTGCAAAATCAGTATCGCATGCTACAAATGCAATTAAAATTAAAAGAAATGCAGCTGTATTTTGAAGTGATAATTTAAATGATTTCATGGAGGAGCTTAACTGCTTAATACTTGTGTTTGGTAAAATTCTGTATACGGTTCTGTAAATTCTTCTGGACTATAGTAGTCTAATACTGGGACATCAATTTTCTTAACATAATCAGACAATTCCTTTGGCAACTCTTGCGACCCTATAATAACAGCATCAGAATTATTGATTGCTAATTTCATGAGATTATTATAATTGGGCGTTTCTAACAATTTTACATTTTCTGAGTCAATACCATCTAAACTTACTTTTTTATGCATGTCTTTATCTAACGTACCATCAAAGCTTTGATTGTATACTGAGGTAACAATTTTACTTTCGGTAAATAATGGTTCAGTTTTATAATACTCCTTTAAATAGAGGGGAAGTAGCGATGCTAGCCAACCATTAACATGAATAATGTCTGGAGCCCAGTTGAGTTTCTTCACTGTTTCTATAACACCTTTGGCAAAAAATATTGCACGTTCATCATTATCCGCAAATAGTTTACCATCTTCATCTGTTAAAGTGGCTTTTCTTTTAAAATAATCTTCATTATCTATAAAGTAAACTTGTATACGTTCTTTAGGAATTGATGCTACCTTAATTATCAATGGCATATCAAAGTCATTAATGACCAAGTTTATACCAGAGAGTCTAATTACTTCGTGTAATTGATGTCTACGCTCATTTATATTGCCAAAACGCGGCATAAATATTCGTATTTGCCCTCCTTGTTTGTTAACCATTCTTGGTGCTTCAAATGACATTGAAGAAATCTCAGTTTCTGGTAAATATGGTACTACTTCAGAAGACACATACAATATTCTCTTATCTTTCATCTGTTGTTTTTATTTGATTGAATCAATCCTTTTTCAAAATTCTATTTTCCTACACTATTTTTCACAGAAACGATCTAATCATTGACAAGGTTCTGTATTCCATGTAAAAAACATGCAAAATTACGAAAATTTATGCAGATTGCCAGTAAAATATTATGTTTGCAGGCCGTATTTTAGGCCAAAGCATGAAAACGTTTAGTACCACAAATGCATTAACGAAGTATTTATCTCAACTGAGAGAGAACAATTATACGATTGGATTGGTACCAACTATGGGTGCATTACATAAAGGGCATCTATCGTTAGTAACAAAAGCTATGACAGAAAATAGCATAGTTGTGGTCAGCATTTTTGTCAATCCTACGCAGTTTAATAATGAAGACGATTTAATTAAATATCCTCGTACATTAGAAAAAGATAAATTACTCTTAGAGTCTTTGAACTATACAGACTTGATAATATATGCACCCTCAGCAACGGATATTTATAACAATGAAATTAAATCAAAACACTATTCCTTTGGTGGGTTAGAATACGAAATGGAAGGTGCTTTTAGAGAAGGTCATTTTGATGGTGTAGGAACTATTGTCAGTAGGTTACTCCATGTCGTAAATCCTAACAGAGCATATTTTGGAGAAAAGGATTTTCAACAACTTCAAATCATCAAAAAATTAGTAAAAATAGAAGGTCTTGATGTAGATATTGTAGGCTGTGCAATACTTAGAGAACAAGATGGTTTAGCCATGAGTTCAAGAAATACAAGATTAAAAAAAGAATATAGAATAGCAGCACCATTTATATATAAAACGCTTAAATCTGCCAAATTAAAGTTTGGCACAAAAAGTGCTAAAGAAGTAACAGAATGGGTACAACAGCAATTTGAAAATGAGCCATTATTAGAGTTAGAATATTTTACAATTGCCAGTACAAAAACCTTAAAACCAATTATGCGAAAAAGAGTCAATAGTAAATACAGAGCTTTTATAGCTGCTTATGCTGACGATGTTAGGCTTATTGATAATATCGCATTAAATTAATTACCTTTGCCCTATGCAAATTCAAGTTGTAAAATCAAAAATACATCGCGTTAAAGTTACAGGTGCTGACCTTAACTATATTGGTAGTATTACCATAGATGAAGATCTTATGGATGCCGCAAATATTATACAAGGCGAGAAAATTCAAGTGGTTAATAATGACAATGGTGAACGACTTGAAACCTATGTTATTCCTGGCCCAAGAAACAGTGGTGAGATAACCCTTAATGGAGCAGCTGCTCGTAAAGTGTCAGTTGGTGATACGCTTATCTTAATTACGTATGCTTTTATGGATATAGAAGAAGCTAAAGTATTTAAGCCATCACTAGTCTTCCCAGATGAGAAGACCAATATGTTAAAATAAAGTTTTGACTAACATAAAATCTATACTCAAGATTGTACTTCCACTTCTACTAGGTATAGTTTTAGTATGGTTTTCATTTTCAAAAATATCATTTAGCGAGCTTTTAGTTTATTTTAAAAATGCCAACTACGCTTGGATCATATTAGGAGTAGGCTTGGGCCTATTGAGTCATTTATCTAGAGCCTATAGGTGGAAGTTTATGCTTGAGCCCTTAGGTTATGATATAAAATTTAGGAATAGTATCATGGCCGTATTCTCTACGTATTTAATCAATTATACCATACCTCGTGCAGGTGAGGTGGCACGAGCGTCTATTTTAACTAATTATGAAGGCGTGCCTTTTGAAAAAGGATTTGGTACTATTGTAGCAGAGCGTCTAGCAGATATGCTAGTACTTGTTGTAATTATTGGTATTACATTGTTTTTAGAGTTTGAGTTTATTTATGATTATTTATTTAGCAAATTTGATGTAATAAAAATTCTAATAGGCCTAATACTTTTTCTGTCATTTTTAACCATAATAATAATCTACGTTAAAAAGAGCTCTTCTAAAATTGCTCAAAGAGTAAAGGCATTTTTTAATGGTCTTGTTGATGGTATGCTAAGCATATTTAAAATGAAAAAAAAATGGCCATTTATAGCACATACTATTTTCATTTGGGTGATGTACGTTTTAATGTTTTATGTCACCACATTTGCAGTTCCTGAACTCAACAATATTCCATTTGCCGCAGTACTGGTTGGTTTTATTTCTGCAAGTTTTAGTATTGCAGCAACCAATGGCGGTATTGGGTCTTATCCTGTTGCGGTGTATTTGGCATTTTCAATTTTTGGTGTTGCTGAAGATCCGAGTATTGCATTCGGTTGGATAATTTGGACATCACAAACACTTATGGTCGTTATTTTGGGCGGACTTTCACTCATTTACCTTCCTATTTTCAACAGACAGCGATAGTTAATTCAAAATATTTTATACCTTGTTCTAAACTTCAAATCTAAAATGGAGAACATAAGAGTATTAGTTTTATTGCTGTTTTCAATGCAATTAAGTTTTGCTCAAGCTATCTATCAAGATATACAATCAGATAGGCTTGATGAAACACGAGAATTAAAAATTCAGTTGCCTCGTAACTACGATCCTGAGGCTAAACGAGAGTACCCATTAATTTTAGTTTTTGACGGTGATTATCTATTTGAGCCTGTTGCGGGTAATATCGACTACCAATCTTATTGGGAAGATATTCCAGATTGTATTGTAGTTGGTGTTAAGCAAGGTGCCAAACGAGAAAATGATTTTCGCTATGATGAAGACTCGTATTTTCCGGCACAAGACAGCGCTGCCTTTTATGAATTCATTGCAGCAGAATTGTTACCATTTATGGAAAACAATTACAACATTTCATCTTTCAAAATTATAGTTGGTCATGATCTTAGTGCAAATTTTTTGAATTATTATTTATTTAAAGATAGCCCATTGTTTAGAGCTTATATAGCCTTAAGTCCAGACTTTGCCCCCGAAATGATAAATAGATTGTCACAGAGACTATCTATTGTAACCAAAGAAACCTTTTACTATTTAGCAACTGGTGATGCCGATATAAGTGCACTTAGATCTGGTATATTAGAAGCTAACACGGCTCTAAGTGCCATTAGCAACTCTAAATTTCACTACAAGTTTGATGATTTTGATGATGCCAATCACTATTCATTAGTCGGTAGAGGTATCCCGAGAGCCTTAAATCAAATCTTTTCTTTGTTCAAACCAATTTCGGCCAAAGAGTACAATGAAAAGTTAATAACATTTGAGCTTGGCCCATTTGAGTATTTGGTAAAAAAATATGAGGATATAGAATACT
>JABDIQ010000197.1 GCA_013003655.1 Winogradskyella sp.
TAGATCCAAATACAGGTCAATATGTATATGTACCACCATCAGGTTATGTTGGTGAGGACAGTTTTGAGTATACGGTATGTGATGATGGCAATCCACAGGCTTGTGATACCGCAACAGTTTATATAGAAATTTTACCTAAAGTTGGTCCAGATAACGAATCTCCTATTGCGAATGCGGATACAGCGGGTACAGAAAAGGATACGCCAGTAACAGGCAATGTACTAGTTAACGATTATGACCCAGATGGCGATACCATAGTAGTTACCACGACGACGGTAACCACTACCGAAGGAGTCGTAGTTACGATAGATCCAAACACAGGCGAGTATGTCTATACACCACCACCAGGATTTACAGGTGATGATAGTTTTGAATATACGATATGTGATGATGGAGATCCAGAACTTTGTGATACTGCTGTAGTGGTTATAACTGTATCTTCTAATATTGGAAATGTGACTATCGCTAACGATGACGCATACAATGAAAACAATTGCGGTGGAATAGCAGGAAGTGTTTTAGATAATGATTCAGATCCAGAAGGCGATGACCAGACAGTGAATACAACTCCTGTCGTTGATGTTGCTAATGGAACTTTAGTCTTAAACGCAGATGGCACATTTTCTTATATACCAAACGAAGGCTTTACAGGTACTGATAGTTTTGTGTATTCGGTTTGCGATAATGGAACACCACAAGCTTGTGACCAGGCCACAGTGTATATAACCATTATTGATTCAGTGCCACCTTCTATTGATGATTGTGATCTTGTTGATGAAACAGTTGAATGTAGTGGTACAGATAACGAGTCCATTGCTGCTGCATGGAATGCTGCAAATATTGCGCTCTTGGAAGATTGCGCCATTGATAGTTGCGATATGGATTTAACAGGCCAAGTAACCTCGGATTACGATTTTAGTAATTTTGAAACTACATGTGGTTTAAGTGGAAGCATCACAGTGTTATATACGATTGCTGATGATAGTGGAAATTTCACAACTTTAGAAGTAACATTAACTTTTGAAGACACAACACCACCGGATGTTTCTAGTTGCGACATAACAGACATGACCTTAGATTGTACACTTAATGATGCTGAGGATATTGCTGACCAATGGAATTTAGATAATATCACAGCAATTCAAAATTGTGCAACAGATGGATGTAGTGTCAATAATCAAGTAACGGTTACATCTAATTACGACTTTAACGATCTTGTGTCAGGACAATTACCTGTAATTTATACAATTGCAGATGATTGTGGCAATGAATCTACATTAGAAGCTTTATTGACATTACAAAACTCAGAAGTTGTAGCCAACGATATTAGTCTTTGTGTTGATAGTGAAGTAGAATCTCAAGTTTTTAACCTCTTTAATTTATTAGAAGGAAATTATAACACAGGAGGTACCTGGGAGGTTATTTCTGGAAGTGGTGATGTAATTGATGGTAACTTCTTTGATCCTACAAGTATAGAACTGATAGGTGAAAACGCATCAGAAATCATAACCTTTAGTTATACTGAATTAGACTCTGAGTGTCCGACATATATCGAGGCCTCTATTGATGTCAATAACGAATGTGCGGTACTTGCTTGTAATTTGGATAATCTTGAAATTTCAATGGTATTAACACCAAACGGTGATGTATTCAATGAGTTCTTTAGAGTCACAGGATTAGTTGATTGCGATTTTACTATAGATGTGAAAATAGTAAATAGATGGGGCGCAATAATTTTTGAATCTAATGATTATCAAAATAACTGGAATGCGTTTGCACATAGCTCATCGGTAGGTTCAGCAGGCCAAGTACCGAGTGGAACCTATTATTACGTAGTAACATTAATTGACAGTGGTTTAGACCCAATCACCGGTCCAATGTACATTGGAACTAAATAAACTTATAAGTTATGAAGATCACTAAATATAATATAGTCTTATTGATAATGTTGACAGGTTCAATGACCTTTGCGCAGCAGTTACCTCAATTTGCTCAGTACATGTTTAACACTATTTCTATTAATCCAGCATATGCCGGAAGTAGAGAAACATTATCTGTGGTTGCATTGCATCGTAGTCAATGGGTTGGCATCACAGGAGGTCCAACTACACAAACACTCTCGTTGCATTCACCACTGAGGAATGAAAAAGTAGGTTTAGGTTTTTCAATAATTAATGATACGCCAGGTTTTGAAAACTTTGTATACGCGTATGGAGATTTCTCATACACAATTAATACAAGTCAAAATACCAAGTTATCATTTGGATTAAAAGGTGGTTTTACACATTATAATTTAGATGAAGCCTTTTTAAACAACCCTAATGTTACAACCGATCCATTTTTTGGGAATTATGCTAACAGATGGAATCCTAACGTTGGAGTAGGTTTATTATGGCATTCCAATAAGTGGTATGTTGGCCTATCGGCACCACGAATTTTAAATACAGATCTTAATTTAACCGAAGAAAATGCAGATGTAGATTATGTAGCTCTTGAGCGTGTGAGTTATTATTTTACGGGTGGTTATGTGTTTGATCTTGGCGATAACACCAAATTAAAACCTTCCTTTTTAGTTAAAGCCACCAATGGCGCGCCATTATCTGTTGACTTAAATGCTAATTTTCTATTTAATGAAAAGTTATGGTTAGGAGGATCTTACAGATTTAATGAAAATACCGCTTCTTTAGGCGTTCTGGCAGATTTTCAGGTGTCTCGAGATTTTAGAATAGGTTACGCTTATGAATATTATGTTTCTGAAATACGACCGTATTTTGGAGGAACACACGAAGTGCTTCTTATTTTTGAAGCCTTCAATGAAAGACGAAAAAAATCTCCAAGATATTTTTAAAAATGAGTTCTATGAAAAAAATAATAATTTTAGTTTTTGGATTAATCTGGAGTACAACGGCAATTGCTCAAAAGTACAATGCAGCTGATAAGCTATATAGAAACTTTGCTTATTTAGAAGCAGCAAAACTCTATAAAGAAGCTTTAAAAAGCTCCGATAGTACAGCATACCTGCTCACTAGAATTGGTGATTGTTATTACAAAAATTCGGATTCTAAACAAGCCAATTTTTGGTATAGTAAGGCAGCTTATAAATACGCGAACTTCAATCCAAAATTTGCCTACAAATACATACAAACTTTACGGAGTGTTGGCAATGATGATGCAGCAGAAGTGTGGCTAGACCGTTTTAAAAATTATGAGCCTTTAGATAGTTTAGTGATCAATTCTAAATACACGAAAGTAAAAAGTACCAGCGAAGCAAATCCGCTATTAAAGTTACTAAATCTTAATGCTAATACAGAGTTTTCGGATTTTGGTGGATACGAAGATGCATCAGGAACTTTCTACTTCTCTTCAGCGGTAAGCACAGATATTTTAGCAGATCAAAAGAAAGATGGTATTTATGATTGGAATGAAGAACCCTATTTAAAAATCTATCAAGCGTCAGTTAGTAAATCTTATGATGCCGCAACGGTCAGTGATCAGCAAGAAATTGCTTCAGACTCAATTAATGTATTATCTAATCATCAAGGGACTCTGGCAATTACAAAAGACGGTACAACCTTATACTATACAGGCAACAATGTAAAACGAAAAAACATTTCTGTTTATGACCGTAAAGGCACCAATAATTTAAAAATATACAGAGCAACAAAAGTTAACGGAAAGTGGCAAAATATTATAGATCTTTCTATTAACGATAAGGCATACTCTAATGGTCATCCTACCTTAAGTCCAGATGAAAAGACCTTATATTATGTGTCTGATAAAGAGGGCGGTTATGGACAAACCGATCTTTATAAAGTTGCTATCAATGAAGATGGTTCCCTTGGAGAGCCAGTAAATTTGGGTCAACGAATTAACACAGCGGGTCGGGAAATGTTTCCGTATATAGCTCAAGATTCAACCCTTTATTTTTCATCGGATGGTTATTTTGAAAATAACTATGGCTTACTAGATATTTATAGAACAGATTTACTTAAAAAAGGAATCTCTGACGATGTAGTTATTGAAAACCTAGGCCCAGTAATCAATAGTACATATGATGATTTTGCTTTTTTCACTAACG
>JABDIQ010000205.1 GCA_013003655.1 Winogradskyella sp.
CGTGTTGTTAGATATTAATCATGAAAAATAACCTAAATTTGCGTTTTAATAATCGCAATACCTGTATCCTAAAATGATTTACTTCTTTGGCCACCAAAACAGCAAAGTTTTTGCTGTTCAAGCAACAAAAGAATTATCAACAGAGACAATTGCTAAATTGCAATGGTTATTTGGCAATAAGCCAAAAATAGAACAAGCATCAATTGATGCTTTTTTTGTTGGTCCAAGAGCTGCCATGATAACACCATGGAGCACCAACGCCGTAGAAATTACCCAGAATATGGGAATCACAGGATTGGCAAGAATTGAAGAATTTATATCGGTAGCAGAGGATTTTACTAATTTCGATCCTATGCTGTTTGAAAAATACAGCAACCTAGATCAAAGTATTTTTAATATTGAGATTGAGCCAGAACCTGTTTTACACATTAACGATATACAGGCCTATAATGTACAAGAAGGGTTGGCACTTAGTGATGAGGAAGTTGAATACTTAAATGAAGTTTCTCAACGCATAGGCAGACCGTTAACAGACTCGGAAGTGTTTGGCTTTTCGCAAGTCAATTCTGAACATTGCAGACATAAAATTTTCAATGGCACCTTTGTAATTGATGGTGAAGAGATGCCAACATCTCTATTTAAACTCATTAAGGAAACCTCAGCCAAACATCCTAACGATATTGTTTCAGCTTACAAAGACAATGTTGCTTTTATAAAAGGACCAGTAGTTGAACAATTTGCGCCTAAACGTGCAGATATTCCAGATTACTATCATACTCAAGATTTTGAATCGGTAATCTCACTCAAGGCCGAAACACATAACTTTCCAACAACCGTAGAGCCATTTAATGGTGCAGCCACAGGCTCTGGTGGTGAAATAAGAGATAGACTTGCAGGTGGCAAAGGTTCAATTCCGTTAGCGGGAACTGCTGTTTATATGACATCTTATTCGCGATTAGCTGAAGATCGTCCTTGGGAAAACGCATTTGCTGAGCGCCAATGGTTATACCAAACACCATTGGACATCTTAATCAAAGCTAGTAATGGTGCATCTGATTTTGGAAATAAATTTGGGCAACCACTAATTGCTGGTTCAGTATTAACATTTGAACATACTGAAAAGAATGATAAGATAGGTTATGACAAGGTGATCATGCAAGCGGGTGGTATTGGTTACGCTAAAGCAAAACAAGCTTTAAAAGACACACCTAAAAAAGGCGATAAAATTGTGATTTTAGGTGGTGATAATTACAGAATTGGCATGGGTGGTGCTGCAGTTTCATCAGCAGATACTGGTGAATTTTCTAGTGGCATAGAGCTTAACGCAGTACAACGTTCTAATCCAGAAATGCAAAAGCGAGCCGCTAATGCTATAAGAGGAATGGTTGAAAGTGATGAAAACCATATCGTTTCTATTCATGATCACGGTGCTGGAGGACATTTAAATTGCTTATCAGAGTTGGTTGAAGATACAGGAGGACTCATAGATTTAGATAAATTACCAGTTGGTGATCCAACCTTATCCGCAAAAGAAATAATTGGTAACGAATCTCAAGAACGAATGGGACTAGTTATTTCTGAAAAACATTTAGAAACCCTTCACAAAATAGCAGATAGAGAACGGTCTCCAATTTACGATGTAGGCGACGTTACAGGAGAGCATCGTTTTACTTTTAAGTCGCAATCAACAGGTACTAAACCTATGGATTTGGCGATGAGCGATATGTTTGGAAGCTCACCTAAAACTATCATGGAAGATACTACCATTGAAAAACAATATGGTGGCATATCCTACGATACGACCAAATTTTATGATTATTTAGACCAATTATTACAATTAGAAGCCGTTGCCTGTAAAGATTGGCTCACCAATAAAGTAGATAGATGCGTAGGTGGAAAAGTGGCTAAGCAACAATGTGTTGGACCTCTTCAACTACCATTGAATAACGTCGGTGTTATGGCATTAGACTTCAAAGGTAAAGAAGGTATAGCAACGTCAATTGGTCATGCTCCTATTTCTGGATTAATCAACCCAGAAGCTGGTAGCAAAATCGCTATAACCGAAGCTTTAACCAATATCATATGGGCACCATTAAAAGGTGGTTTACAAGGTGTTTCACTTTCTGCAAACTGGATGTGGCCTTGTAAAAATAAGGGAGAAGATGCCCGTTTGTATCAAGCCGTAAAGGCGGTTTCAGAATTTGCCATAGAACTAGGAATCAATGTGCCTACAGGAAAGGACTCGCTATCCATGAAACAAAAATATCCTGATGGTGATGTTATTGCGCCTGGAACAGTGATAATTTCAGCAGCAGCAAATTGTAATGATATTACTAACGTAGTAGAACCAGTGTTTCAGAAAAATAAAGGTGCTATTTACTACATAAATTTATCACAAGACTCTTATGAATTAGGCGGTAGCTCTTTCGCTCAAATCAATAATAAGATTGGTAATACCACGCCTACTGTAAAAAGTGCGGCTTATGTAAAAACAGTTTTCAATACCATCCAAGATTTAATAAATGCTAAGCAAATAATCGCTGGTCATGATGTGGCGTCAGGTGGACTTATAACCACCTTATTAGAACTTTGTTTTGCAGATAATAACATTGGTGCAGAAATAGACTTAACTGATTTAAGTGAAAAAGATTCTTTCAAGGTGCTTTTTGCTGAAAACTCAGGTATTGTTTTTCAATCTAAAGATAATAGTGTTGAAAAAGTACTAACAGCGGCCAATATTAAATTTCACAATATAGGTGACGTAACATCTAATGATGTTTTAGGAGTTATCAATGGCAACGAAGTTTTTACCATGACCATATCAAGATTAAGAGATATGTGGTATAAAACCTCATACCTGCTAGACCAAAAACAAACAGCAAACGGTTTGGCAAAAGTTCGATATGACAATTTTAAACATCAAGCTTTAGATTATAAATTTCCTAAACATTTTATAGGTAAAAAAACAATCGACAATAACTCAGAACCAAGACCAAAAGCTGCCATATTGAGAGAGAAAGGAAGCAACTCTGAGCGCGAAATGGCTAATGCAATGTATCTAGCTGGTTTTGATGTTAAAGATGTGCATATGACAGATCTAATCTCTGGACGAGAAACTTTAGAAGGTATTTCGTTTATAGGAGCAGTTGGTGGATTTAGTAATAGCGATGTTCTAGGATCTGCTAAAGGATGGGCTGGTGCTTTTTTATATAATGAAAAAGCAAAATTGGCGCTTCAAAATTTCTTCGATAGAGAGGACACCCTTTCAGTCGGAATTTGTAATGGTTGTCAATTATTTATGGAATTAGAGGAAATAAATCCAGACCATGAAGAGCATGGAAAAATGACCTATAACGATTCGCACAAGCATGAAAGTGCTTTTACTTCTGTAACCATTCAAGAAAATAACTCAGTGATGCTTTCTAGTCTTAAAGGCACTACCCTTGGTGTATGGATTTCTCATGGTGAAGGCAAATTTAAACTTCCCTATAGCGAAGATCAATATCATATCGTTGCTAAATATGGCTATAGTCAATATCCTGCTAATCCCAACGGGTCGGATTATAATACAGCAATGATGTGCGATAAATCTGGAAGACACCTTG
Source organism: Winogradskyella sp. (assembly GCA_013003655.1). Lineage (GTDB taxonomy): Bacteria > Bacteroidota > Bacteroidia > Flavobacteriales > Flavobacteriaceae > JABDIQ01. Next base: position 3,606 of record JABDIQ010000205.1, read on the forward strand.
TGACGATGCCTCATATAGAACGCTCTATATTTCCTTGGAACTGGGCTTATTACCCAAAAGAAAGAACCGATGAAGTCTCTCCATGGCTAGAAGCATTTATCAATGCTCGCCAATGGATTGAAAATAGATAACGGTCGGGGAAATTATATTCGCAGATTATAAATTTTAGGATGTTTACCCTTTTATTTGCTATTTTCGTAAAATACCTTACGAATATTTGCAGATTTAATTATGACAGACGTATCTCGCCTTTTCGATTTTGCTCATTATCAATTAAAACATAAACCAAATTCTAGCGCACTCGTTACCAAATACGATGGTCAGTGGGTTTCAATGTCCACTAAAGAATATGTTGATAAAGCAAATGCCGTCAGTAGAGCACTTTTAAAATTGGGTGTTCAAAAAAATGATAAAATAGCCGTCATATCTTCGACCAACAGAACCGAATGGAACATTATGGATGTAGGTGTCTTACAAGTTGGTGCACAAAATATACCGATATATCCAACCATTTCAGCTGAAGACTATGAATATGTATTAAACCATAGCGAATCTATCTATTGTTTTGTTTCAGATGAAGAAGTACTTCAAAAGGTTCGTAAAGTACAGGCTAATACTGGTTTAAAAGAAGTTTACAGCTTTGATAAAATTGATGGATGTAAACATTATTCAGAATTATTTGAACTCGGCAAAGACGAAAGTACACAACCTGAAGTTGAAGCACGAAAAGATGCTGTACAACCAGAAGATCTTGCTACAATCATTTATACTTCAGGTACAACAGGTGTTCCAAAAGGCGTGATGCTCTCTCATTGGAATATCACTAGCAATGTTTTAGATAGTTCACCACGTGTTCCATTACCACCCACTGGTGAAACTAGAGTATTAAGTTTTTTACCAATATGTCACATCTTTGAGCGGGTTCTCATATATGTGTATCAATATGCCGGAACATCTATTTATTTTGCAGAAGCCCTCGATAAAATTGGCGACAATGCCAAAGAGATTAAACCCAACTTAATGAGCGTTGTTCCTAGGTTATTAGAAAAAGTCTTCGACAAAATAATGCTTAAGGGCGAAGAATTATCAGGAATTAAAAAAGCCTTATTTTTCTGGGCTGTACGATTAGGTGAGCAATGGGAACCCTACGAAGCCAATGGCGCATGGTATGAGTTTAAACTCAAAATTGCCAATAAACTAATATTCAGCAAATGGCGTGAAGCTTTAGGTGGAGAATTAGGCACTATGGTTTCTGGTAGCGCAGCTCTGCAACCACGATTGGCACGAGTATTTGGAGCAGCACAAATGAAGGTTATGGAAGGCTATGGACTAACTGAAACGTCACCTGTTGTTTCGGTTGGTATGTATAAAGACGATATGTATAAAATTGGTACCGTAGGCAAACCTATTCCTAACGTAGAGGTTAAAATTGCAGACGATGGAGAAATACTCATCAAAGGACCAAACGTTATGATGGGTTATTATAAAGATCCTGATAAGACAGCTGAAGTGATGACTGGTGATTATTTCCATACTGGCGATAAAGGTGAATTAGACGAAGATGGTTTTTTAAAGATTACAGGGCGCAAAAAAGAGATGTTTAAAACCTCTGGAGGTAAGTATATTATCCCTACACTATTAGAAAACGATTTTAAACAATCCTTATTTATTGAACAGGTTATGGTCGTTGGTGAAGGTGAAAAAATGCCAGGTGCCATTATTCAACCTAATTTCGATTTTATTAGAGACTGGATTGAGCACAAAGAACACAACATTGGTAAATCTGATAAGGAAATTGCTACATCTGAAATCGTCATAAAACGCATTCAAAAAGAAGTTGACAAATACAATAAAAATTTTGGTAAATGGGAACAAGTAAAGCGCTTTGAATTAACAGAAGAACCTTGGACCATTGACGCAGGTCACCTCACTCCTACTATGAAAATGAAACGATCTGTTATCCTTGAAAAATATAAAGCACTCTACGATAAAATTTATAGTAATTAACTAAATTTTTAGTTAGGGCGTATCGTACAAAAAATCTTCAATTCATTCATATTTTGTATCTTGATTATACTAACTAAATCATATACAAAATGAAAGCTAAACAATTTTTACTTGCTGGCCTTGCTGGTGGTATTGTTAACTGGCTACTT
>JABDIQ010000212.1 GCA_013003655.1 Winogradskyella sp.
CGTTAGCCTTCATTATCCCTACGCCGAAGCTTCGGAATAGAAACTAAGACCAACCAATGATAAAATTCTTTCGAAAAATTAGAAAAACTATGTTAAAAGAAAATAAGGCCAATAAGTATATTCTTTATGCAATAGGAGAAATATTATTGGTGGTAGTGGGTATCCTCTTAGCTCTACAGATAAACCAATGGAATCAAAATAGAATAAATAGAAATTTGGAAGTCAAATATTCAGAAAATCTATTGGCAGATCTTTTAAAGGATCAACAATCACTTGAATCCGCATTACAAAGACTTAATACTTCAGCCAGTAATGCAGAGAGCCTGATTTCACAATTGAATAAGTCTATTCCATTTAGTGATAGTTTGCTTTTAGCAATGTTGAGAACACAGATTAATATATATCCATTCTATCCAAGCAAAACAACAATTAACGAAATATATAATAACAGTAATCTTAATCTATTTAGAGATGAGTCAATTAGAACAGATATATCTAAACACTATGACCGCGTTTCATATAGGTTGGACAACTTAAAGGCTGTTGAACCTTTAACACTCGAAAGAATAGGTGAAATATTCCCTACTGGTAATTCAATCTCAAACGAATACTATTCATACATCGCTCAGAATGTATATGAAATCGATATTAAGCCTAAAGATCCAGAATATCATTTATCAAATTCTCCAGTATTTAATGCCAGTATCAACCAGCCTACCCAAGACCTCGTATATGGTGGATTGTTAGCGAGAAGAGTTCTCCTGAATTATACTGAAAGATATTTACAAGATCTCCTTAAATCAACACAAAATTTAATAGATAAATTAAAAAAATACAATGAAGGTTTATAATATGCCCGATTTAAATAGACGCGTCTAAAATATGTGGCGGCCTGATTTTCCAATACTGGATAACGAAAGGCTAACAACGTGTATAATTCATGCGGCACAGTTGGTTAAGACAAGGAACTTTTCCCACATTATCGTATATTAGTTTCTCGGAAAAAATTGCGCTCCGAAAACCGTCGCGCTTTCTTTCCAGCGGATTTTTCGCCAGAAATGGCTCATCCGAACGCAAAGCGCTCGGTTTAAATCCGCACGAAACCATACACGAACACGTTGCCCACAATACGAAAAAAATCGAGAATGATAAGAAAATTTGGATTTATAACATTGATTTTTGCAACTATTTTGACAAGTTGTAACAACGACAAATCAAAATCAAAAGTAGAAAATTCAGAAATTAAAAAAACGGAACAGAAAACTGATACGTTGACAAAACATATAAAGCCGTTCAACCCAGAATTGCCAACAATTGGACTTTTAATGTATAACGGAGTTTTACAA
>JABDIQ010000223.1 GCA_013003655.1 Winogradskyella sp.
TCTCTATTAAGGTTTTGCGTATTTATAGGCAAAACTTCAGCCGTCGTTAAACATTCAAAATCTTTTATACTATTAACTCTGGTTTGCCTATTGTAAGCCAAATACATACTTGCATTACCTTTATCCACAGGTACTACAAAAGTGGCTGGTTTATCTGGATAGGTAATCATCACTTGTATGCCTTGAGGTACTATACTAAACCTAGCTCTAGTTCCTGGATGGTTAATACTAAAACCCTGATAGGTCTTTATGTTTGGATATCTCTCTGATTGTTCTAAGGAAAGAACTGGAGCTTCAACAATTCTAAAAGGTTCTACTTTACCGTATTCATTAGGTAAATAAATTACTGTGTTTGAAACAGTTGTATTTACACTCCTTATTGGCGCTCCTTGTAATTGTTCTTTTAAAGCATTAACGTTTAATTCGTAAGTTAAAAAATGTTTCTCATTGAGGTTTGAGATTTTGTCTGCAATATTAGTATTTAACTGTTCTTTTACGACCCAATGATTTTCCTGAGCCGAAGTTGAAAACATAAATAAAAACATGGTGATTGACAAAACAAAATGTAGCTTTGTTTTCATTAAAAATGTATGTTTAAGAATTAAGAGTTCAATTTATGTTTTTTCTTAAATATTTTTTAATTATTTGTTAATAAATGTCAGATTCTACTCAACATAAATCGAAATTTGATAATGGTTCTGTTTTAACTATTGGTACTTTTGACGGTGTACATGTAGGGCATAAAAAAATATTACAAAAGGTTGTCAACAAAGCTAAAACACTAGGGTTGCCATCTGTTGTTCTTACTCTTTTTCCACATCCTAGAATGGTGCTCTTTAAGGATGAAACCATTAAACTTCTCAATACAATTGATGAGCGTATCGCTATATTAAACGAAGCTGGCATTGAGCATGTTATCGTAAAAAAATTCTCTAAATCATTTTCTAATCTTAGTGCTAAGCAATACGTAAAAGATATTTTGGTTAAAGAGCTAAATGCAAAACACATTGTTATTGGATACGATCATCATTTTGGTAAGAATAGATCTGCCAATATCAATGATCTTAAACAATTTGCAAATGTATATAATTTTGTAGTAGAAGAAATCTCAGCTCAAGATATTGAAGACGTTACTGTAAGTTCTACAAAAATCAGAAATGCATTAGATATTGGCGATGTAGCTTTAGCCAATGCGTATTTAGGCTATCGTTACTTTATTAAAGGAAAGGTTATAAAGGGTAAAAGGATAGGTAGAACTATTGATTTCCCAACGGCCAACATTGATATTAGCGAAGACTATAAGCTAATTCCTAAGGATGGTGTTTATGTCATAAAAAGCATTATTGATAATGTGCAATTATATGGTATGATGAATATTGGAACTAACCCAACTGTAGAAGGTAAGAATAGATCTGTTGAAGTTCATTTTTTTGATTTTA
>JABDIQ010000246.1 GCA_013003655.1 Winogradskyella sp.
TTCACCTGACCAGGATAGGTCATATCTGTTTGAATTTTCTGCGAAATTTCAAACGAAAGACTTGCTGCTCTATCATCTGATACTTTTTCACTCTCTACAATGACACGCAATTCTCTACCGGCTTGAATAGCATAAGCCTTTTTAACTCCTGGAAACTCAAATGCGACTGCCTCAAGATCTTTTAAGCGCTGTATGTAAGAATCTAAAACCTGACGTCTTGCTCCTGGTCTTGCGCCAGAAATAGCATCACATACTTGTATGATTGGAGATAACAGCGTTGTCATTTCAATTTCGTCATGGTGAGCACCTATAGCGTTACAAACTTCTGGTTTCTCGCCGTACTTTTCAGCCCACTTCATACCTAAAATAGCATGTGGAGTTTCTACGTCTGCTTCTGAATCTGGCACTTTCCCAATATCATGAAGAAGACCGGCACGTTTGGCTAACTTAGGATTCAGTCCTAATTCGGCTGCCATTACACCACAAAGTTTAGCGACTTCTCTTGAGTGTTGTAATAAATTTTGACCGTAAGATGAACGATATTTCATGCGACCAACTAATTTAATTAGCTCAGGATTTAAACCGTGAATTCCAAGATCTATAACAGTACGCTTACCTACTTCGATAATTTCTTGTTCTATTTGTTTCTGAGTCTTTTTAACGATTTCTTCGATACGTGCTGGATGAATTCTTCCATCTGTTACCAGTTTGTGTAGTGATAATCTAGCAACTTCACGTCTTACCGAATCAAAGCAACTTAAAATAATTGCCTCAGGTGTATCATCAACAATAATCTCCACGCCTGTAGCGGCTTCAATGGCTCTAATATTTCTACCCTCTCTACCAATTATTCGTCCTTTAACATCGTCAGATTCAATATTAAAAACAGAAACGCAATTATCAATAGCCTCTTCAGTACCAATGCGCTGAATTGTATTTATAATAATTTTTTTAGCTTCTTGCTGTGCGGTAAGTTTAGCCTCTTCTACTCTATCCTGTATAAAGGCCATGGCATCTGTTTTAGCTTCATCTTTTAACGACTCTATGAGCTGTTCTTTAGCTTCTTCTGCAGATAGTGAAGATATAACTTCGAGCTGTTGAATTTGGCTTTTATGCGCTTTATCCAGCTCTTCTTTCTTCTTTTCTATAAATTCTAATCGAAATTCATAGTCCTTTATCTTGTCTTCTAAAGATTGTGTTTCTTTTTTTGCTTTAGATAATTCGCTTGATATTTGAGATTCTTTATCTCGTATACGCTTTTCAGCCTCAGCCATTTTCTTATCACGAGACAAAATGACTTTTTCATGTTCAGCCTTTAGCTCGATAAATTTTTCTTTGGCTTGTAATATTTTGTCTTTTTTTAGGGATTCTGCATCAGAATTAGCTTGTTTTAGAATTGATTTAGCGTCATTTTGTGCATCTTTTATAAGTTTTGATGCTTTACTTTTCTCTAAGGATTTTGCAATTATAAATCCTATGATCAATCCAAGCACAGCAGCTCCTGCTATATATAGTATTGTGTTATTATCCATTTGTTTGTTTTTATATATAAAAAAAGCCTACATCAGTTATTCGATTTTGTATAAACTCCTTAAAAACAAGTTTAGGGCTAACAAACTGATCAAAAATCTGTTCAAAGACAGCACGATTTTACAGCTTAGACTCACCCTTTTTAAAGAGTTAACGTTGAGTTTATCAAAAAAAATTTAACCAATGTAGGCAGTAACCTTAGTTTATTTTAAAGAACGTTAGGAGGCTAAATGATCTTGAAGCAATTCGTTTAAAGCTGAAAGCTTATCCTGAACCTCTTCATTCACATACTCCTTATCTATTGACTTCTGTTCTACTTGAGCTGCAAATTGTAATGCACACATGGCCAATACATCTTGCTTATCTCGCACAGAATAATTTTGCTCAAATTGCCCTATCATAGCCTCTATCTTCTTTGCTGCCTTGCGGAGCCCTTCTTCTTGACTAGGATTTATAGTTAAAGGATAAACCCTATTTGCTATTGATAATTTAATTTTTAATGCTTCTGACATTTGTTCCGTTCATTTATTCTGAGAGTTGAGCTATACAATGATCTATCTCCCGAATAAGCGAATTTATTTTGAGCTTTGTTTCTCGTTTATTATCGTCACTGCCCAGCATTGAATTCGCTATTTTGAGATTTTCAAACTTATCAGCCCAATCCGCTATTTCATCTTGTTGCTGATTTATTTTCTGTTGAGACTGCTCTAATTGTTCTGAAAGCTTTTGATTGGTTTGTTTTAAAACTTCATGCTTATGCAGAACTTTACTTATTTTATTCTCAAGAGCATCAACAATTTCTTCTATTTTACTCATTAAACTAATTCAATACTAGTTATAACAAAGTTAACATACCAATTTAAAAAACGCAATTGTTTTGCAATTATTTTTACAGTGGATAATTAGTAACT
>JABDIQ010000326.1 GCA_013003655.1 Winogradskyella sp.
ATCACAAGGGAAGCGGAAACCTAAGTTTGCTTTATCTGGAATTAATTTAGAACTACGTGCATATAAAACACCTTTTAATAAAATTAAAACAGTTACGTGAATTGTAAATGCATGAATATGGTGAACCATAAAATCTGCAGTTCCTAATTTAATAGGCATCATAGCAATTTTACCACCAACTTCAACAACTTCACCACCAAAAGCATAACTTGTTGTTGCTAAAGCGTTAGGAGCTGTAGTACCAGGTGCTAATAAATGAATATTTTGAATCCATTGAGCAAAAATTGGTTGTAATTGAATTGCTTTATCTGAGAACATATCTTGTGGACGACCTAATGCTCGCATTGTATCGTTATGAATATAGAATCCAAATGCGTGACATCCTAAGAAAATACAAACCCAGTTTAAGTGAGCAATAATTGAATCACGATGACGTAATACTCGATCTAATAAATTGTTATAGTTATTAGCCGGTGTGTAATCACGAACCATAAAGATTGCACCGTGAGCTGCACCACCAACTACACAGAATCCACCAATCCACATGTGGTGTGTGAATAATGATAATTGAGTAGCATAATCAGTTGCAATGTATGGGTATGGAGGCATTGCATACATATGATGCGCAACGATAATACTTAAAGAACCCATCATAGCTAAGTTAATTGCTAATTGAGCGTGCCATGAAGTTGTTAAGATTTCATATAAACCTTTATGACCTTCACCTGTAAATGGACCTTTATGAGCTTCTAAAATTTCTTTCATACTGTGGCCAATACCCCAGTTTGTGCGGTACATATGACCAGCAACAATGAATAAAACTGCTAAAGCTAAATGATGGTGTGCTGTATCACTTAACCATAAACCACCTGTTACAGGGTTTAAACCACCTTTAAATGTTAAAAAATCTGAGTATACACCCCAGTTACCACTGAAGAATGGAGTTAATCCTTGAGAGAAACTTGGATATAATTGGCTCATTAATTCACGGTTAATTAAGAACTCGTGAGGTAATGGAATTTCTTGCGGTGCTACACCTGCAT
>JABDIQ010000277.1 GCA_013003655.1 Winogradskyella sp.
GAATGAAGAATATCGAGCTTTAATAGGATAATAGGATCTGGCCAAGACAAAGTAATACTAGCTGCTTTTCGTGGAAAATTTTTAGCCAATTTCGATGTAGACGTGGAAGAAAAAACTAATCGTCTTATCGCGAATTTCCGAATATTTCAGAGAAATCCTAATAAAGCTTCCGAGAACCTTGATTTAACGGCTTCGATACCAGAAGACCGAGTTTTAGTAAAACTGTATCAGCTTCCCGGTTTTGGAGTGAATGTACCTCGTGAAGTTGATTTGAAGCGTGCAAGAAACTTAGCTACGCGCGAACGTTTAAAGTATCTCCACGATAACACTAGCGTCAAAACAATTCAAGAAGCTTATATACAATTTGCTAACCATTTAAAAAATGAGAAAACTGAAATTTTTTTGGGTAAATTTGAGGAGGGGTTCGAAAATAACGAGGTTTATGAAGGTTTTTATGCTCATAATCCGCTGACACGAAATATGATGTTCTTCCGAAAAGATTCAACGGCAGTTGGCGGCTACTCATTACATTCCTACATGCGTTTAAACGCTAAAAAATCTGAGCAACTTGAGGCAGATCGGTCAATTTTTTAAAAAACTAATTAATTTGTAAATTTTATGAATCAAACTAGATTTTTGGAGCTCTTGCGCAAAGAAGAAGTTTTAGAATCTAAAGATAAATCATTGTACGAGGTTGAAAAATCAGAGTATTCTGAATTAACTTCGTATAGGATAGTTTTACAAGAGCAAATTTATTATGAGAATCGGTTTCAGTATATTGATTTAGTCAAAAAGTGTCTGGATGGGGAAATCAATTGTTATGCATTGCAATGGGATTTCTTTGAAATTTACCATAATGACATGAAAACTTTGGATAAATTGATAAAGAAGGTAAGTCGATATGGGATTGATAGTGAAATGAATTTTCACACCGATTCAAAGATAGAAAACTTTTCTTCACTACTCGATGACCAGCTTGTACCTCTGTGTGATTTTTTAGACGATGGCCTGAGTGAAGAAAGCTTTTATCATAAACTGGAACAAGTCTATTCCGAGATGTTAAAATATACTGAATCGACTTCTGTCATTAAAAATGACAGTGAAGTACTAAAATTTATAATAATTTTCTTCACAGTTGTGACATCTCTTGCTTACTCGGTTTTAAACCCGACTATATTCAATCTACTTTGGCAATCGACGAATATTTAAAAATTC